>JBEGUD010000054.1:0-17292 GCA_041179065.1 Bacteroidota bacterium
AATAAACTGATGCTTCATATACATTCATTCTCAATGGGTAAAAATAAAGCCGAACTTGGCTTTTGCCTTTATTTTTTTTGCACATCAAGGGTGTCTGTGCAGTTTTCGAGTAGTTCGCTTACCGTTTTATCTAAAACAGGGTGGTGGAGCGAAGGTGCTATTTCGGTAAGTGGTAGGAGTGCAAATCGGCGATTATGGAGTTGCGGATGGGGTATTGTTAGCGCTGGGGTGTCTATAACCTTGTCATCAATCATTAAAATGTCTAAATCAATGGTACGTGGGCCATATTTTTCACTACGCACCCTGCCCATCTCCAATTCTATGGCTAAAAGTTGTTCCAAAAGGGATGCTGGCGAAAGTGGGGTAATGAGTTTGAGGGCTTGGTTATAAAATGTAGGCTGGTTGGTATTGCCCCAAGCAGCCGTTTCATAGACAGAGGAGGTGGCGGTAACTCGACCGCAAAGGGTCGATATATGCTGCACAGCCAGGGCTAAATAAGCCGCTCGGTCTCCTAAATTCCCGCCTATCAGTAAATATGCTGTGTTCATAAATTACCCTGTTAATCGCCTCAAATATCTTTAATTTCACGTCTTTAAATGCAGGTGTGAACAATATTGTTCTGCTTTTATTTTAACCTATTACTATGAAGAGCTTTTTTAAAATATTTTTTGCTAGTTTACTCGCCCTAATCGTTTTTTCAATATTAGGTGTTATGGTACTAATTGGTCTTGCAGCATCTGCTTCAAGCTCCGATAAACCACTCATTGGTTCCGATGCGGTTCTCGTATTAGACTTGTCTAAGCCTTTTAAAGAAAGGGTACAAGAAAATCCATTTGCAGCTTTAACAAGTGACGAAAACTTTGAAACACCCTCTTTGTTTGATATGGTTAGCCTTATTGAACATGCCAAAAAGGACGCGAATGTAAAAGGAATTTATATATTAGCGAGTGATAATGCCAATGGATTTGGTGCATCCGAAGAGATTAGAAAAGCGTTACTCGATTTTAGAAAGTCCAAAAAATTTGTGGTGGCATATGGTGAAACCATATCACAAAAAGGATATGCGATTGCTAATGTGGCACAAAAGATTTTTGTACACCCACAGGGTGGTCTTGAGTGGGCAGGGTTTTCTAGCAATTTAATTTTCTTAAAAGGCATGCTGGACAAATTAGAAATAAAGCCACAAATCATTTATGCTGGTAAATTTAAAAGCGCCACTGAACCACTCCGTGAAACACAAATGACAGATGCCAACCGTTTGCAAACAAGTGTTTGGTTAGGCGATTTGTACAATCAATTTTTATACCAAACAGCTGCAGCCCGTAATTTAGATACAGCGCAAATTAGAGCGTTAGCCGTTGAAGGTAAAATACAAACAGCTGCCGATGCCGTAAAATATAATTTAATTGATGGATTAAAATATGACGACCAAGTTAAAAATGAAATAACAGGCCGCTTAAATTTACCGATCAATTCAAAAATTAATTTTGTTTATTTTGGTGAATATGCAAAATCTGTTACGCTAAACGAATCTACTGCTTCAGAAAAAATTGCAATCATTTATGCAAGTGGTGATATTGTTGGTGGTACAGGTACCGATGAACAAGTGGCAAGTGATGATTACAAAGAACTTATTAGAAAAGCTCGTTTGGATAAATCAGTGAAAGCTATTGTGCTTCGTGTTAATTCTCCAGGTGGAAGTGCGCTTGCGAGTGATGTGATTTGGAGAGAAGTTAGCCTCGCTAAAAAAGAAAAGCCTGTGGTTGTTTCAATGGGCGACGTTGCAGCATCAGGCGGTTATTACATTGCTTGTAACGCCAATAAAGTGTTTGCCAATGCGTCAACAATTACAGGTTCTATTGGGGTGTTTAGTATTTTTCCAAATATCGAATCGTTTTTGAAAAATAAAATTGGCATCACTACCGATAGGGTTAAAACGGGTCCATATGCCGATATGGGCAGTATGGATAGGGCTTTAACAGAACCTGAAAAAAGATTTTTACAAGCTTCTACTGATTCTATTTACAACACTTTTAAATCACGTGTATCTGAGGGTCGTAAAATAGATATGGTGTACGTTGATAGTATTGCACAGGGGCGTGTTTGGACGGGTACAAGAGGCATGAGTGTTGGTCTTGTAGATGAAATTGGTACACTTTCCGATGCCATTAAAGCAGCAGCTGCTATGGCAAAAGTAAAAAGCTACAAACTCAAAGAATATCCTGAAAAAAAGAATATTTTGGAACAACTCTTTACAAATTATAAGCGAACTGTTTCTATTCATTTAATGGAAACAGAATTAGGCGCCGACCAATTGTTTATGATGCAGCAAGTTAAAAAAGTAAAAGCAATGGTGGGTGTGCCACAAGCGAAGTTGCCTTATACGGTTACTGTTCATTAATTTTTAGCTTTTTTAATCTCTTCGTATGCCTGCAAAGTATAGTCAAATAAGAGCGATGCTCGCCATAACAAAAGGTAGCTTAAAAGCTATTTTACGTAGTCCTTCTGCAGTTGTATTTAGCATCGCATTTCCATTAATTTTTATTTTGGTGTTTGGATTTATAGGTGGCGGGAACGGTAAAACATCCGTTAAAATCGCCATGGATCAGGGTTCAGATACATCTAGTTCCATATATGCAGCACTCTCGCAAATCAATAGTATTAAAATAGTGAAGGGGGATGAAGCATTTTTGTTACAAGAATTGGAAAAAGGCAGAATCACTGCAAAAGTATTGATTGCAAAAACAGGCTTGATAAGCCCTGCATACACCATAAAAATAACAAGTTCTGGTGCTGTCATGCCGCAAAACATTCAGCTATTACAGTCTGTATTAAATGGTGTGATAGCGGGTATGAATCAAAAGTATTTTGCGGGCAACCAAACTATTGCGCGCGTGGATGCAACTATTTCGCAAATACCCGGGAGGGCCTATAAAACAATCGATTTTATATTACCTGGACAACTTGGGTTTTCATTATTAAGCTCCGGTGTTTTTGGTGTCGCTTTTTTGTTTTTTAATTTGCGTCAGCAACTGGTGCTCAAACGTTTTTATGCCACGCCAATAAAGCGCGCTTATATTGTGCTTGGAGAAGCCTTAAGTAGGGTTTTATTTCAATTGTTGACAGCTGTTATTGTAATAGGGGTTGGTCATTTTGCATTTGGATTTACACTCGTGCACGGGCTTACTACTTTTCTAACAATCATGCTTTTAAGTTTTATAGCCCTTGTTTTATTTATGGGTTTTGGATTTATAGTAAGTGGGCTTGCTAAAAATGAAAGTACGATTCCGCCATTTGCTAATTTATTTACCCTACCACAGTTTTTATTAGCAGGTACATTTTTTGCAGTAGAAGCTTTTCCAACCTGGCTTCAACCTATTTGTAATGCGCTGCCTTTAACACACTTTAATAATGCCATGCGCAATATTGCTTTCGAAGGCGCTTCATTAGCAGCCTGCAGTAAAGAACTTTTGATACTAGGCCTTTGGATAGTAGGGGTATACGGAGTTGCTTTTAAAACATTTAAATGGGATTAACATGCGTGTTATTAAATTAGGTATTATTAGTGTCGTTGTTTTTTTTGTGTTGTTTACACTCGGAGGTTTACTGTTGCCATCTCATAATATAGTATCTCGTGCAGTAAACATTAAAGCAAAGCCAACATCTATATTGCCGCTAGTGCAAGATAAGGCGCAGTGGCATTTGTGGATAGAAGGGATGGATAGTGCTACTTTAAATAAGCGTCAACAAATACAAATTACTTCAGTTTCAGATTCTTTGATTGTTGCCAAATGGAAAACAGCAGAAGCGAATTACGATACAAAATTCAGGTTAATTTATAACCCAGGTCAGGGGGTAACTATTGTGCAGTGGCAGTTTGAACAGGACATTGCATGGTATCCTTGGGAGCGTATCAGCTCACTTATGAATGATAAAATACTAGGTACTTTAATGGAAAAAAACCTAGCTAGACTTCAATTGGTAGTAGAAGCTAACTAGGTTTTCAGGATTATTTTTACCTTAGATAATCAGCATTAGATAATCAATAACGCATCACCGTAACTAAAGAAACGGTATTTGTCTTTGATGGCTTTTTTGTAGGCTTCCATGGCTAAATCATAACCAGCAAAAGCGCAGGTCATAATAAGTAAGCTTGTTTTTGGTAAATGGAAGTTGGTTACAAGACTATCTGCTACATTAAAATTATAAGGAGGATGTATAAAATGATTGGTCCAGCCTTCGCTTGGTTTCAATAATTTTTCGGCGGTAAAGCTGCTTTCCATCGCACGCATGGTGGTGGTGCCAATAGAACAAATACGCTTACCATTCATTTTGGCTTTGTTTACAATATTGCAAGCCTCATCTGTAATCTGGTAGTACTCGGCATCCATTTTATGTTTGCTTAAGTCTTCTACTTCGATTGGTCTAAATGTGCCAAGGCCAGTGTGAAGAGTTACCTCTGCAAATTTTACGCCTAGTATTTCACATCTTTTGATGAGCTCTTTGCTAAAGTGTAATCCTGCAGTAGGAGCAGCAACAGCACCTTCATGCTTTGCATATACGGTTTGGTAACGCTCTTTATCTTCTTCGTCTGGTTTGCGCTTGATGTATTTTGGTAACGGCGTTTCTCCTAAAAATTCTAACATTTTTTTGAAGCTTTCATCATCATCGTCCCATAAAAAGCGAATGGTACGTCCACGGCTTGTGGTATTGTCTATTACTTCAGCAACTAGTTCTTCGTTGTCGCCAAAATATAATTTATTACCCACTCTAATTTTTCTTGCGGGATCAACAATTACATCCCATAAACGGTTTGGTTTGTTTAATTCGCGGAGTAAAAAAACTTCAATTTTAGCACCTGTTTTTTCTTTACGGCCATACATACGAGCCGGAAATACTTTAGTGTTGTTAACTACAAAAACATCTTTATCATCATAGTATTCTAAAATGTCACGGAAGTTTTTATTTTCCATATGACCACTTTTTCTGTCTACTACTAGAAGGCGACTGTCTTCTCTTCTTTTGGTTGGATTTTGTGCGATCAGGTTTAAGGGTAGATCGAACTTAAATTGTGATAATTTCATGTTACGGCATGATTATTTAGTGAAGGCTGCAAAAGTAGGTAAAAATTGCCAAAATTAAGGCAGGGCTGCAATAAGTTCCTGTGTATAAAGGCTTTTGGGCGAATTGTAAACCGTGTTGGCAGGTCCAATTTCTTCTAATTTACCCTTATTCATAACCATAATTCGGTCACTAATGTATTTTACCACAGATAAGTCGTGGGTGATAAAAAGTGCTGAAAACTGCATGGATGCTTTAAGGTCATTTAGCAAATTAAGTACCTGTGCTTGAACGCTAACGTCTAGTGCAGAAACACTCTCGTCACAAATAACAAATTTAGGCTGCATAATTAGTGCCCTAGCAATTACAATTCTTTGACGCTGACCACCACTAAATTCGTGCGGATATTTATTGTAACAATCGGCGGGGAGCTCCACTTTTTCAAGCATTTCAATCACCCTTTCTTTTCTATCTGATTTGCTTTGTACCATTTGATGTACAAGCAGTGGTTCTGCAATGGCATCACCTATGCGCATGCGCGGATGTAAAGAACTATAAGGGTCTTGAAAAATGAGTTGAATAATTTTTTTGTAATGCGGATTGTAGGGTTTATTAGGAGAAGCGATGGTTTCTCCTTTATACATAATAGAACCTTCGTTAATGGTTTGTAACCCAACAATGGACCTGCCAAGTGTTGTTTTGCCACAGCCCGATTGTCCTACAAGACCAAGCGTTTCGCCTTCTTTAATGTCAAAAGTTATGTGGTCAACAGCAGTGAAACTTTTGGTCACTTTCCCAAAAATATTGGTATGGGTAGGGAAATGAATTGAAACATTATTTACCGCTAATAAAGTGGGTTGATTGTTTGGTAATGGTAGTTCTGTTTCACGAACAATAGGAGGTGCTTTGTAGTTTGGATTTGATAAAAAATCTTGCACAACCGGAAGTTTGTACCCTTTGGGATACAGGCCAGGCCTACATGCTAAAAGTGCTTTAGTATACGGGTGTGTAGGGTTTTCAAATAAAGCTTTTGTTGTATTTTCTTCTACAACTTCTCCTTTATACAATACCGTAACAACGTCTGCAAAAGAAGCCACAACATTTAAATCATGGGTAATAAATAATATGCCCATACCCGTTTCTTGTTGCAATTCTTTAAGTAATAATAAAATGCTTTTTTGAACCTGCACATCAAGTGCTGTAGTAGGTTCGTCACAAATGAGTAAATCAGGTTTACCACTCATGGCCATGGCAATCATTACACGTTGTTTTTGCCCACCACTTAGTTCGTGTGGATACTTATCAATGGCTTTTTCGGGATCGTTTATTTTGACGCTTGTAAATAAATGGATCGCTTCCGCTGTTGCTGCTTCTTTTGAAAGCTGTTGGTGCAACATGATGGTTTCAATTATTTGTTCGCCACAGGTGAGTACAGGATTTAAAGCAGTCATGGGTTCCTGAAAAATCATAGCAATTTTTCGTCCTCTAATTGCTTCAATAGTGGCATGGCTTGCTTGTAATAGGTTGATGGGTTCGCCACTGTTGTTGTAATATAAAATAGATCCATTTTCATAGGAAACAGGAGGGCTTGGAATGAGTTGTAAAATGGACATCGACGTAACCGTTTTACCAGACCCGGATTCCCCAACTAGCGCCCTTATTTCACCCCTACAAACACGAAGGCTCAGGTTCTTTACTGCTGTAAAGCTTTTATTCTCTTTTTCAAAAGAAACAGTGAGTTCGTTAATTTGTAACAAGGGGGTGCCCATTAAGCCGTAGTTTTACACAAGATTAAACAAATAATTTTGCCAATTTTATGCTAATGTGGATTAATATTTGTTAATACTGTTCATTATTGTACGCGTTCTTGTAATTTTGCACTTACATCTGTTAGTTTACTACCCGTTGTAGGTCATCTAAATGATTGAATATGATTCGAAAAGCATGGTGGAAATGGGTTGCGTTTTTGCTTCTTTTTTACACTAGTATTTATGGGTTTATTGTCAAGGTTCCTAAACTAGATGACAGATTAGAGCATTCTATTCGTAACATGTTTTTTCATGTGCCGATGTGGTTTGCCATGATGATATTACTTTTTGTTTCGGTGTGGTATGCTGCTAAATATTTGCGCACGACTTCACCCATCGATGATTTTTATTCTAAAGCTTTTGCAGCCACTGGAACCTTATATGGTTTTTTAGGATTGTCTACTGGTGCTATTTGGGCAAATTACCAATGGGGTAGTCCATGGAGTGGTGATCCCAAACAAAATGGGGCAGCCATTGCCATGCTTATTTATCTCGCTTATTTTGTTTTGCGTGGTAGTATGACCGACGAAGACAAACGTTCGCGCATTGCATCGGTATATAATATTTTTGCATTTTTTATGCTTTTCCCAACGCTTTGGATTTTGCCAAGACTTACAGAGTCACTGCATCCTGGGGGTCAGGGTAGTGAAGGCAATCCAGGTATTAATGGAAAAGATATGGATGCAAATATGCGTTCCGTTTTTTATCCAGCCGTTATTGGTTGGACCTTACTTGGTGTGTGGGTGAGTACCTTAAAAATTAGATACGAAATACTTAAAGCAAAATAAACGATGAAAAAATATTTTAAATCATTCTTACTTGTACTATTTACACTAGTTTGTTTTGTTACAGCAAAGGCTCAAGATGTTGCTGCAAATGCAAACACTGATGTGATGCGCAGTAACGGGAAAATATATGTTGTAATGGCCGTTGTTGCTACTATTGTAACAGGGCTGTTTGTGTATGTATATTCTATTGACAAAAAAATATCAAAATTAGAGAACAAATAAAACGATTGTTATGTCTGCTAATACGCCGTATAGTTTTTTTAAAAGTGTAGAAAAAAGTTTTGATAAAGCCTCTAAATTTACCAATTGGGAAAATGGATTGCTGGAACAAATTAAAGCTTGTAATAGTGTTTACAGTATGCGTTTTCCAGTAAAAATGGATGATGGCAGAATCGAAGTAATTGAGGCTTATCGTGTACAACACTCTCAGCACAAGTCTCCATGTAAAGGTGGGATTCGATTTAGCGAAGAAGTAAACCAAGATGAAGTCATGGCACTTGCTTCACTTATGACTTACAAATGTGCTATTGTAAACGTACCATTTGGAGGTGGTAAGGGTGGTATTAAAATTAATCCACGTGAACACTCTGCATATGAGTTAGAAAAAATTACGCGCAGGTATACAGCCGAGCTTGTTAAAAAGAATTTTATTGGTCCTGGTATTGATGTTCCTGCTCCTGATTACGGAACTGGCGAACGTGAAATGGCCTGGATTGTTGACACCTATGCTTCTTTAAAGCCAGGTGATATTGATGCAGCGGGTTGTGTAACAGGTAAGCCTATTACACAAGGTGGCGTGCGTGGTAGAAAAGAAGCTACTGGACTTGGTGTGTTTTTTGGTATCCGCGAAGTGTGTAACATGCAAGATGAGATGGAAAAGCGTGGACTAACGGTTGGCGTAGCTGGTAAAACAGTTGTAGTGCAAGGGTTGGGAAATGTGGGTTACCACAGCGCCAAATTTTTCAGAGAACATGGATCTAAAGTAATTGCGATTGCAGAATTTGAAGGTGCTATTTTTAATGCAGAAGGACTTAACGAAGAAGATGTTTTTCAACACCGTAAAAAAACAGGGTCTATTTTAAATTTCCCGGGTGCTACCAATATTGTAAAAAGCACAGATGCTTTAGAACTTGCTTGTGATATTTTAATTCCAGCTGCACTAGAAAATGTAATTAATGGCGAAAATGCACCACGTGTGCAAGCTAAAATTATTGGTGAAGCGGCCAACGGTCCTTTAACACCAGAGGCAGATGAAATATTTGCAGCGAAGGGAACACTCGTTGTGCCTGATATGTATTTGAATGCAGGTGGTGTAACCGTATCTTATTTTGAGTGGCTTAAAAATTTAAGTCATGTGCGTTATGGCCGTATGGAAAAAAGGTTCACCGAAAATTTAAATACACATATCCTTTCTCAAATAGAGGAATTGACAGGTAAATCTGTTTCGGCAACCGAACGTAGTTTTATTATGCATGGTCCGGAAGAGGTGGATTTGGTACATAGTGGTCTAGAAGAAACTATGATTACGGCAACTCGCGAAATCATGCAAATTTGGAAAGACAATCCTTCTATTCCTGATATGCGAACAGCTGCCTATGTATGTGCCATCAATAAGGTGGGAACGTCTTATGCAGAGCTTGGAATTTTCCCTTAATCGGTTGTAAAACTCGGAAGTGTTGTCATTACAATTGGTTGCGAATTTCTTACGTCAAAACCAAAAGTGTCATTTCCGTTTGTGATTACAATGTACTGCGTTTCTAGTTTGCTATTATAGTGTAATACTTGCCTAAGCACAGATTCGCTAAGTGGGACATTCATTTCTTTACATTCAACAATTAACCAAGGTTTGGTGTCTTTGTAAACAAGGATATCAAACCTTTTTTTTGTCTCTCCCCATTTGATCTCTTTTTCAATGGCAATGAGGGAAGCTGGAACATGATGCATTTGAACGAGTACCTGTAAAAAATTTTGACGCACCCATTCTTCGGGAGTTAGTCGTACCCATATTTTTCTGAAAGGGTCAAAAATTTGCTCTTTTTGATCCAAGCTTTTTATTTGATGCGCATATGTTGGATACTCTACTTGAATCATAAGAATGGAATTATCATGGCTTTATTGTAATTTAGCCAATTAACTTTTTTCAAATATACCCACACTGGGTTAAAATGCCAACCTATGAAAACGAAAGAAGAAATTGTAAATAACTGGCTTCCAAGATATACCGGGGAGCAGCTTCAAAATTTTGGAAAGTATATTTTACTTACCAATTTTAGCAATTATGTAAACTTGTTTGCCCAGTGGAATGGTGTTGAAGTGGTTGGGAAAGACCGTCCTATGCAGTGTGCAACAGCGAATGGCATAACCATCATTAACTTTGGTATGGGTAGTCCGGGCGCTGCAACGGTAATGGATTTGTTAACAGCCATTGAGCCAGAAGCTGTGTTATTTTTAGGGAAATGCGGCGGATTAAAAAAACGAAATAATTTAGGCGATTTAATACTGCCTATTGCGGCCATAAGAGGCGAGGGAACGTCAAACGATTACTTCCCGCCAGAAGTGCCAGCCATGCCAGCTTTTGCCTTGCAAAAAGCAATTTCAACCACCATTAGGGACTACAATGTTGATTATTGGACCGGCACGGTGTATACCACCAATAGAAGGGTATGGGAGCACGATGAAGTATTTAAAGAGTATCTGACACGTGTTCGTGCGTATGCCATTGATATGGAAACGGCCACTATTTTTACAGTTGGTTTTTACAATAAAATTCCTACAGGGGCACTCTTATTAGTGAGTGATCAGCCCATGGTGCCAGAAGGTGTAAAAACAGAAGCGAGTGATGTAAAAGTTACCAGTGCATTTGTTGAAAATCATTTAAAAATTGGCATCGATTCATTAAAGCAACTCATAAATAAAGGGCAAACCGTAAGGCACTTAAGATTTTAAAGTGCAATTAATCTTTCCATAAAAATGGAAATAAAATAAGGGCTAGCGCAATAACTAAAATATCTAGTCCAACTAGCATCGCTACCATTTGTATAAAGCCTCCTTGAATCACGGACGAAAAACCGGTTGCTGAAATTTTCATAAGTAGTAGTAGTTGTGGTATAATGAGCGGAAAGCCCATAATAGCCATCATTGCAGCGTTTTGTTGTGCTTTTGCAGCGATGGCTGCTAAAAAAGTAAAAACAAGGCTTAAACTCATGCCGCCTAGGCAAACAATACCTGTAAATACAAAGGCATGTGTAAGTGGATTGCCAAGTAATAATGTAAAAACTGCCAGGCTTAATAAGCTCATGGCAAGCATGAGCACTAGGTTAAAAATAAGTTTAGCGAGTACAAAATTTTGAGCACTGGTAATAGAGTAGAAGTATAACATACGGCCACTTCCTTCTTGTAAAAAACTTTTAGCGACAGCGTTAACGCAAACAAACAATTGAATCACCCAAAATAGTCCGTTCCATACTTGATCATCTGGTTGGCCCATCGATAAATACACCACAAAGATGGTTGTCACAACATAGAGTACAATGCCATACAAAGTATATTGCTGCCTAAGTTCTAGGAGTAAATCTTTTTGTAATAAAGCAAGTATGGCCTTTTTATTTTTCATGCATACATTTTCTACAACGAGGCTCGTAAGTATCTTTTTCACCAAGTAATACCTGGCTTTCGTTGGCGGTTTTTCTAAATGATACGTGTGCTATATTGCCACATTTCATACATATCGCATGAAGCTTTGTAATGTAATCTGCAACGGCTAATAAATTAGGCATTTGACCAAATGGTTTACCTAAATAATCCATATCCAGGCCTGCTACAATAACTCTAATACCTCTTGAGGCCAGGGTTTCGCATACCATCGTAATTTCTGCATCAAAAAACTGCGCTTCATCAATGCCTATAACATCTACATCACCGGCCAGTAATAAAATTGATTGCGCATGGTCTACGGGAATTGAAGGAATGCTATTGGCATCGTGGCTTACTACTTCTGTTTCGTTGTATCTGGTATCTAATGCAGGCTTATAGATTTCAATTTTTAAATTGGCGATTTTTGCACGCTTCAGTCTTCTAATGAGTTCTTCGGTTTTTCCGCTAAACATACTGCCGCAAATCACCTCAATCCAGCCCCTTTTGTCACCTGTTATGTTAGGTTCTATAAACATGTATCAAATAAATTTGTAGATTAGACGTTAAATAGGAGCGGATACCAGTCCCATTTAAGACCCCAAATGTATTACATAGAATGGAAAGAGTTGGTACGTTAATTCATAAACTAAAAGATCTTTTTGATCAAGGCGCTGGTAGCGAACAGCTTGCGGCCACTACTCAAATGCTTTTATCCGAACTTGAAACGGCTAACCCTCCTGTGTTTGCGCCCGAAAAACCCAGTAAAATGGGTGTTTCTGTAGTAATGCCTAAAGGGGCGAGAGCACCAAAGCCTGACCAGTTAATTCAGGCCAAACTACCCCTCGATATTCCTGACGATGCTTCACCCGTTACCCCGATAGATACCCTGGCAGGGACTCCAATCGAAATTCCGGCTGTGCTTGATACCCAAGATCCAATTGAAGTTGTCAATTCATCAAAAGGGCCCGCTATTTCTGAAATGAATAGTGGCTGGTTATTTGATACGGCTACAGAAATTCCGACCCTTGCGTTGCAGCAAAAGAAAAATGAATTTGAAGAGATCCATCAACTCATGCAGTCGATTCATTCAATGCCTGTACTAAACGAAAAGCTCCGTGCCAATCAAATAGAAATAGGTGCCCTGCTAAACAACGAACCCATCAAGGAATTAAAAAAAGGAATTGGCATCAATGATCGTTTTTTGTTTGTGCAAGAACTTTTTAGAGGGGATGAAACCATGTACGAAAGAAGTATCAAAACAATTGATGGTTTTGCGATTTATCCAGAAGCACAATTTTGGATACAACGTGAATTAAAATTAAAAATTGGTTGGAACGAAGACAGTGCTACTGTCAAACATTTTGATCAACTTGTTAAAAGGCGCTTTTCCTGAATGTAGGCAATAATTTTTGCAGAAGCGCCTTTATGGGCATGCACAAAATTTCCAGCAAGCTGTCCCATTGTCTTTCTACTTTCTTCGTTGCTGAATAATTTTTTTGCAACTGATTCAAAACCTAATGCATCTTCAATACTAACTGCCCCGCCTGCTTCGATGAGTCCTTCGGCTTCTATGTATTTGTCATAGACCGGTCCAAATAATACGGGCTTGTAGTGTACTGCTGCTTCTAGACAGTTATGAATACCATCTGCGCCAAATCCGCCACCAATATAGCTTACAGACGCGTAATGGTATAGTTTACTAAGCATGCCTACATTGTCTATGATAAGTGTATTGAACTTTTGCGGCGCAACATGTAATTCATGTAAATGCTGTACATAATCTGAATATAGTACTGCATTTTTATAAAGTGTCAAACAGTTTTGAAGCCTCTGATGGGTGATATCGTGCGGGGCAATTATAAATTTAATATGCGGATTTACTTTTTCAAAATGAGCAATGGTTTCATCATCTTGAAACCAGGTACTTCCTGCCACAAGCACCAAACTATTGTTGCAAAAATGGGCTATTGGATCGATGGGCGAAAAGGCGGCGGCAATTTCAATGACCCTGTCAAACCTAGTGTCACCACTAGTGTAAACCTCCTCTTTAATTCCAATAGAATGCAGTAAAGATTTTGAACTTTGGTCTTGTACAAAAAAAGCACTAAAGCAGTGTAATAGGTTTTTATAAAATCTACCATACCATTTAAAAAACAATTGATCTTTTCTAAAAATACCAGCAATTAAAATAGTAGGGATTTGTCGTTTTTGTAAGCCTGTAAGATAGTAATGCCAAAATTCATACTTTACAAAAATGGCCATGGATGGATTTACTATTTTTAAAAATTGATGCGCATTTTTTTTGCTATCCATGGGCAAGTAAAATACAAAATCTGCTCCGCTATGATTTTTATGGACTTCAAACCCTGATGGCGAAAAAAAAGTAAGTAGAATGCGGTAATTGGGGTATTGTTTTTGAAGGCCTTCTAAAACCGGACGGCCTTGTTCAAATTCGCCGAGAGACGCGCAATGCATCCAAATAATAGGTTTTGTATTGGAGGCTAAAGCGGCTGCTATGTGTGTTAAAATCTTTTTTCTACCTGTGTGCCATTGTCTTGCTTTTGGATTTACAAATCCAAGTATCCATGCAGCTATTGGATAGATTCCAATGAATATTTGGTAGATAAAAAGCAAATTATGATGGTTTATACTGCAAATAAACAAATTTAAGCCCATTTACCCATTTTATATACTAGAATAAGGTTCGCTACAAAGCATGAAACAAAGGCTTTTTTGCAGTAATTTTGGCCCTATAAATACTGGCACATGAGACCCATTCAGATGGTGGATACCAAAACTCAATATCTTCAAATTAAGGACGAAGTAGATGCTGCCATACATGCAGTACTTGACAGCGCAGCCTATATTAACGGGAAGGCCGTTCAAGATTTTGCTACTTCCCTTGCAACCTATTTGGGGGTGAAGCATGTGATTCCATGCGCTAATGGTACCGATGCCTTGCAAATAGCAATGATGGCTATTGGACTTGAGCCAGGAGACGAAGTAATAACGCCTTCATTTACCTATATCGCTACCACCGAGGTGGTGGCACTACTCAGGTTGAAACCTGTTTTTGTGGAAGTAGATCCAGTAACATTTTGTATGGATCCGGTTGCATTGGAAAAAGCAATTACCCCTAAAACAAAAGCGATTGTTCCTGTGCATTTGTATGGTCAGGCAGCGCCCATGGAAGAGATTTTACATATTGCTAAAAAGCACAACTTATATGTCATTGAAGACAATGCGCAAGCTATTGGTTGTTCCTATACATTTCAAGATGGTACCGTTAAAAAAACGGGAACCATGGGACATATTGGTGCCACTTCTTTTTACCCGAGTAAAAACTTGGGTGCGTTTGGTGATGGAGGTGCATTATTTACAAATGATGATGCACTTGCGCATACTTTAAAAACGATAGCCAACCACGGTCAAGAAAAAAGATACTACCACGATATAGTTGGTTGTAACTCTAGACTAGATAGTATTCAAGCGGCTATTTTAAATATTAAATTAAAACATTTAGACCGCTACAATCAAGCAAGGGCAAACGTCGCAACATTTTACAACCAAGCTTTTGAAAGTTGTGCAGTGATTACTACACCTAGTACTGCTTCATATAGTACGCATGTGTTTCATCAGTACACCATTTTATTTGATGGCGATAGAGATGGGTTGATTGCTCATTTATCTGAAAAAGGAATTCCTTCCATGATTTATTATCCGGTGCCAGGGCACAAACAAAATATGTTTGCATCCTTTAATTTGCCGGATACTATACTTCCTGTCACTGAGGATTTAACAAAGCGCGTGCTCTCGTTGCCTGTTCATACCGAAATGGATATGGAGCAGTTGACCTATATTACAGAAGCTGTTTTAACTTATATAAACAAGTAATTCATTTATGAAAATTGCAGTTGTTGGCACCGGATATGTTGGTCTTGTAACAGGTACTTGTTTTGCTGAAACAGGCAACAAAGTTACTTGTGTAGATATTGACGCTTCTAAAGTGTCCCGTTTGTCTGGTGGAGAAATCACCATTTACGAACCGGGTTTAGAAAAACTTTTTTTGCGAAACCTGCAGGAAGGTCGTTTACAGTTCACCACCAATTTAAAGGAAGGTATAGAAGGAGCTAGTATTATTTTTTTAGCACTTCCTACACCGCCAGGTGCCGATGGTCACGCCGATTTACAATACATTTTAAAAGTGGCAGATGATTTAGGTTACCTGCTCAATGGGTATACGGTAATTGTAGATAAAAGTACGGTACCTGTGGGGACTGCCGCTAAAGTACATGCTGCTATTGCAAAAAATTATAGAGGCGAATTTGATGTGGTTAGCAATCCGGAATTTTTACGTGAGGGAGTTGCTGTAGATGATTTTATGAAGCCAGACCGTGTTGTTATTGGTACTACTTCTGATCGAGCTAAAAAATTAATGGGTGATTTATTTGCACCATTTGTGCGCCAGGGCAATCCGGTGATTTATATGGATGAAGCCAGCGCCGAGTTAACAAAATACGCAGCCAATTCTTTTTTAGCAACTAAAATTTCATTCATGAATGAAATCGCACAGCTCTGCGAAAGGATGGGAGCCGATGTAGATATGGTAAGAAAGGGTATTGGTTCTGATGACAGAATCGGAAAAAGATTTTTATTTTCTGGTATTGGATATGGAGGCAGTTGTTTTCCAAAAGATGTGCAGGCTTTAATTAAATCTGCGGCGTCGCATGATTATGATTTTAAAATATTAAATGCAGTTGAGCGGGTTAATGAAAAGCAAAAAATGCATATTGTACAAATGCTAGAAAATCATTTTGATGGCAGTCTGGCAGGAAAGCATTTTGCACTCTGGGGTTTGGCTTTTAAACCCAATACAGATGATATTAGAGAAGCTCCAGCACTTACTATTATTGATGCTCTACTGGAGGGCGGCGCTACCGTTACCGCTTTTGACCCTGAAGCTACTGCGCATGTGAAGCAGGTTGTAGGAGATAAAATAAATTATGCAACCAATCAATACGCGGCACTTGAAAATGCAAACGCGTTAATTATTGCAACAGAGTGGAGTGTTTTTAGAACACCTGATTTTGAAGAGATTTCAAATAAGCTTCCTTCTAAATTAATTTTTGATGGACGAAATTTATTTGAATTACAAGCGATGAAAGAACTTGGATTTACCTATTATAGTATTGGTAGAGCACGCATTTAATGTTTAAATAGTATGATGAAAAATAAAACGGTATTAATTACAGGAGCAGCTGGATTTTTAGGATCTCATTTATGTGACCGGTTTGTATCTGAAGGCGCCCATGTAATTGCCATGGATAATTTAATTACCGGAGACGAAAAAAATATTGAGCACTTAAAAGGGTTACCTAATTTTTCATTTGTATTACATGATATTACAAAACATATTACAATAGATGGGCCGCTCGATTATATTTTGCACTTTGCATCACCAGCAAGCCCCATCGATTATTTAAAAATACCCATTCAAACTTTAAAAGTAGGAGCACTTGGGACACATAATTGTTTAGGTCTTGCAAAAGATAAAGGGGCAAGAATACTTGTAGCTAGCACCAGTGAAGTATATGGAGATCCACTTGTGCATCCGCAGCCAGAATCGTATTGGGGTAATGTTAACCCGGTTGGGCCAAGAGGTGTATATGACGAAGCCAAACGTTTTATGGAATCAATAACAAGGGCTTACCATACGTTTCATGGTGTTGAAACTAGAATTGTACGCATATTTAATACCTATGGTCCTCGCATGCGACTCAATGATGGCAGGGCTTTACCGGCTTTTATTGGTCAGGCACTTAGAGGTGAAGACCTTACCGTTTTTGGTGATGGCTCTCAAACAAGAAGTTTTTGTTATGTAAGTGATTTAATTGAAGGTATTTATAGACTCTTGTTAAGTGATTATTCGATGCCTGTAAATATTGGAAACCCGCACGAAATTTCATTAAAAGATTTTGCAGAAGAAGTATTAAAATTAACGG
>JBEGUD010000055.1:0-3191 GCA_041179065.1 Bacteroidota bacterium
AGCTTACTGCACGTCAAATTGGTTTTGATACTGAGAGTACGCTAGATGGCACGCACCCAAATGATATTGGCATGATGCAATATGCAAATGCATACTACCATTTAATTCGCAATAAAATTGGTTTATCTAAATAATTGATTGTATGAAAAGAAGAAGTTTTATTGGCTTAAGTTCATCCATTGGCTTACTAGCAAGTGTCTTACCTGCTTCTAGTTTGACAGCATCCGTTAAAGCGGAAAATAATGAAAAGAGATATCAAAATGGGGCAAGCCCATGGCCAATTTGTTTAGATACAGCAACCATAAGACCTGCATCACTTCTTGAAAAAATTAAAATTGCAGCCAATGCAGGATATGACGGTATCGAACCCTGGGATGGCGAACTAGAAGAATATGAAAAAAACGGCGGAAACTTAAAAGAGCTAGGGTTACAAATAAAAAAGCTGGGGCTTAAAGTGCCGAGTGTAATAGGACTATGGAATGCGATTCCAGACACCATGGAATTATTTATAAAATCATTACCAGAAACGCGTCGTCGTATGCGCATGGCACATGATATTGGGGCAGAGCATATTCAAACAATACCCAATGAGCTTTCTCCAAACTATAACCAAAAATGGGTTGCAGACAGATATAAAGACATTATTGAAATTGGCATCAAGGAGTTTAATATTAAACCTGCACTTGTTTTTGTAAAGTATTTCACCATAAAAACCTTAGGTCAAGCAGCCGGTATTGCCATGGATGCAAATCATCCAAAAGCCATGGTTATTCCCGACGTATATCACATGCATATTAGTGATAGCGGATTTGATGGATTAAAAATGCTAAAAGGCAGCGCCATTGCGATATTTCAATTTAATGATGCCCCCGCCTCACCAGCATTTAACGACTTACGAGATGAACACCGGGTATATCCTGGTGATGGCATTTTACCCCTAGATTCAATTTTTAAGAATTTAAAAGCCACTGGCTACAAAGGGTTTATTTCTTTAGAAATGTATAATCCAAACTATTATAAAGAAGATTTGTTAACTGTAGCTAAAACGGGTCTTAAAAAAACATTAGAAGTACTCAAAAAGGCTGGCGTTTAATTGAGTGCCTCAATCAGATTATATCACATCCAATGATTAAAAATTATTTTTTAATTCCCTTAGCAATTTGGATGTTAATAGCCTGCTCAAAGGCTGGCAGGACTAATGTAAATCCTATTAACCCTGGTATCACCAATAACTTTACAGATTCAATCAATTATTTAGCACTTGGAGATTCGTATACTATTGGAACATCTGTTGATGCAGCTGATAGCTATCCAAATCAAACTTTTCAATTGTTAAGAGGCGCTAAGTTTAACATGAATTCCGTTCAAATCATTGCAAAAAATGGATGGACTGCCGATGATTTAAAAAACGGCTTAGCCAGCGCCGATAAAAAAAGCGTGTATCAAGTAGTAACACTTTTAATTGGCGTTAACAACCAATACCAAGGCAGGCCCATCAAAGATTTTGAAACAGCTTTTGTTTCTCTATTACAATCAGCTATTACACTCACTGGAAATAAAGCCAAAAGGGTTTTTGTAATAAGTATACCTGATTGGGGTATAACGCCGTTTGCATCTGGTAGGGACCGAAAAGAAATTGCAACAGAAATAGATAACTACAATTTAATTTGCGAAAAAAACGCAAAAGCTTACGGCGCTCATTATATCAATATTACTGACGCATACCGCCTCGATGGCAATAAACCTGATTACTTATCGTACGATGGCCTACACCCCTCTAAACTAGAGTATAATAAGTGGGCAATTAAGCTAACGCAGCAAATAACAAACGTTTTTGCATCTGGCGGATAAATTAAATAAACGAATCCCTATTTTCCTTTTAGGTATTTATCCAACCAACGACCTTGCTCATATAATAAGTGCAACACATTTTCTTTTCCCTTGTAGCCATGCGCTTCGTATGGCAAGTAAACAAACCGTACGGTACCGCCATGACCTTTAATAGCAGCATATAAACGCTCACTATTAATAGGGAAGGTTCCAGTATTGTCATCCATTTCGCCGTGGGTTAATAAAATAGGTGTTTTAATTTTATTGGCATGTGCAAATGGACTCATATCAAGGTATAACTGAGGTGCTTGCCAGAAAGTACGGTCTTCATTTTGAAAACCAAATGGCGTTAAGGTTCTGTTATAAGCACCGCTGCGTGCAATACCTGCTTTAAACAAATTACTATGTGCTAATAAATTTGCTGTCATAAATGCACCATAGCTATGACCACCAACTGCCATTTTATTTCGGTCACTAACGCCCATGCTCACTAATTTATCAATAGCTGCATTTGCATTTAAGATTAATTGATTTACAAAATCGTCGTTTGGTTTTTTATCTGGAGCAGTAGCAACAATTGGCATTTCGGCATTGTCTAAAATGGCATAACCCTGTGTTACATAAAATACTGGAGAACCCCAGCTTAACAAAGTAAACTTATGTTGATTACCTCTTATTTGGCTTGCATCGGCAGCACTTGTAAACTCGCGAGGATACGCCCAAAGTAATGTAGGTAAGGGACCGTCTTTTTCTTTATTGTATCCCTTAGGTAAATACAAATCACCGGTTAAATCTACACCATCGGCTCTTTTGTATTTTATTTTTTGTTTAGTAACGCCTTCCATACTTGCATATGGGTTACTAAAATTAGTGATCGCAACAGAAGTGTTTGCCTGTAAAGATTTTAAGTAATAATTAGGCACTTCTTTTTCAGTTTCTCTACGCGTGATAATTTTTAATGTAGCAGCATCTAACACATCGGCTACATATTCGAAACAATCTTCTTTACTGCGCCATATAATTTCATTGGTTTTAGTATCTAGGTTATAGATAGATAAATAAGGTAAATCTCCTTTATCAGATGCCCCTGTGGTATTATTCATTAATACTGAACGGCCATTGTTGAGGGTAGCGATAACGCTTTTGCCGTATTTATTTTTACTTGTTACGGGATTACCTAGGTTACTATAAGCATCTGTTATGCTTCTTTCATATAAAGTACTTAAACTACCTGTTTTAGCACTATACACGCTTACTTTATAACGCTGCTTGGTTCTTAACACCTCAGTAACTAAAGCAAGGGTTTCGTTACCCCAGCTAATATTTGAAAAACGCGCTACGGTTTTAAATAACTCGCGAGG
>JBEGUD010000056.1:0-5569 GCA_041179065.1 Bacteroidota bacterium
TGGTAGCCATGGCAAAACCACCACAACCAGCATGATTATGCATGTGCTAAAAACCTGCCATCAAGACTTTGACTACCTCGTAGGTGCAAAACTTGCCGGTTTTGATCAGTCAGTAAAAGTAACAAATGCCCCTACCATTGTTTGTGAAGGGGACGAATATTTAGCGAGTGCGCTACTTCGTCAACCCAAATTTCATTTTCTATTTCCACATGTTGCGATACTTACGGGCATTGCCTGGGATCATATCAATGTATTTCCAACCTTCGAATTTTATTTAGAACAGTTTGTGATTTTCATGCATAAAATTGAAGCCGGTGGCCTACTCATTTATAATGAGACAGATGAGGTACTTAACAAGTTGGTGCTTGCTAATAAGCGAAATGATATTAGGTACATGCCATACAAAGTACCTGCGCATCAAATTACAAATGGCCAAACTTATATTACTTTAGATGGAGCTGAGGGGCCACTTAGCGTTTTTGGTGATCATAACTTACTAAACATGCAAGCGGCTTATTATGCTTGTGCCGAACTTGGTATTTCTGCCAAAGATTTTGTGGGGGCCATGGCTAATTTTACAGGCGCTTCTAAAAGACTAGAATTATTGGCAAGCAATAATGCGTGTAATATATACAGAGATTTTGCGCATGCGCCTAGTAAAGTGATTGCCACCATTGAAGCGGTGAAGCAACAATTTCCTTCCAGAAAACTCATTGGTGTATTAGAGCTGCATACCTATAGTAGCCTCAATAAAGAATTTATGCACCAGTATAAAGGGGCCCTTGAAAAAACAGATATCGCTGTTGTTTTTTATTCGAAACATGCGCTGCAAATAAAAGGACTACCTGAATTACCTGAAAGCTATGTGGTAGAAGGGTTTGATAAAAAGGGACTACTGGTGATGACCGATAAAAATGCATTGGAGCAGTGGCTACAAGCACAAGATTATTCTAATACCAATTTAGTATTAATGAGTAGTGGTAACTATGATGGAATTGATTTACCTTCCTTTGCGCCAACTTTAATTTAATGTCAACTATGAAATTGCAATTAACAAGACCTATCGCATTTATTGATTTAGAAACAACGGGGGTAACCGTTAGTACAGACCGAATTGTAGAAATTGCAATTGTAAAAATTAGTCCCGACGGCACTAAAGTTGTTAAACGAAAATTAGTAAATCCACTGATGCCAATTCCTGCCGGTTCTACAGCGGTGCATGGCATTTCTGATGAGATGGTAAAAGACGCGCCTTCATTTAAGCAAATTGCCAATGAAGTAAAACAGTTTTTAGAAAACTGTGATTTGGGTGGTTATAATAGCAATCGTTTTGATATTCCCATGCTTATCGAAGAATTTTTAAGAGCAGGTATCGAATTTTCTATCGAAGGAACAAAACTAGTAGATGTTCAAAAAGTGTTTCATATGATGGAGCAGCGTACTTTAAGTGCTGCCTATAAATTTTATTGTTCTAAAGTGTTAGAAGGTGCGCATGGGGCAGAAGCAGACGCAACTGCAACATGGGAAGTATTAGAAGCACAACTAGATAGGTATCCGCAACTTGGCGACACTGTAGAAAGCATTGTAAAAGTTACTGGCGAAGAAGATATTGTAGATTTTGCCCGCCGTTTTATAAAAGTAAATGGCATCGAAATGTTCAATTTTGGAAAGCATAAGGGCAAGCCCGTTACCCAGGTTTTAAAAGAGGAGCCTCAATATTACGACTGGATGATGAAGGGTGATTTTGCCATGAATACCAAGCAAAAGCTTACTGAAATTCTGAATAGAACCCTAGTTACAAAGGGTTAGTTGTGGGGGTTTGGGCTATTGGATACTCGATTTTACTAGAATTAACACTGAATTGCATAACTAATGGAGCTTTATGACACATAAATCCGTTAGTATTTGTATTTTAGCCCCTCTACATACCCCCTAGAATTTGGAAAAACTAGTAATCATACCAACCTACAACGAACGCGAAAATATTGCGGCTATTATTGCTGCTGTATTTGAATTGCAAGCAGGTTATCATATTTTGATTATTGATGACGGATCTCCGGATGGAACGGCTGCTATTGTAGAAGATTTAATGAAGACCCATGAGGGTCAGCTTTTTATTGAAAAACGTTCTGGTAAATTAGGACTTGGCACCGCTTATATTCATGGATTTAAATGGGCGCTTGAAAAAGGCTACCAATATATTTTTGAAATGGATGCCGATTTTTCACACAGCCCTCAAGATTTAGAAAGATTGTATGCGGCTTGTAATATTATTGGAGCCGATGTTGCGGTAGGTAGTAGGTATGTAAAAGGTGGCAGAACCGAAAACTGGCCACTAGACCGTCATATTTATAGCAAAGGCGGTGCATTTTATACCAAGCTCATTACTTGGCTACCGGTAAACGATCCAACTGCGGGTTTTGTTTGTTATAAAAGAAAAGTATTAGAAACCATCAATTTAGATGAAATACGTTTTGTTGGTTACGCCTTTCAAATTGAAATGAAATTTAGTGCTTGGAAATTAGGATTCAAAATAATTGAAGTGCCCATTACTTTTGTAGACCGTAAAATAGGTCAGAGCAAAATGAGTAAGGGTATTATCAAAGAAGGCGTTTTAGGCGTTTTAAAAATGCAGTGGGAGAGTTTATTTCACCATTATGCAGATAGGCTTCGAAAAAAATAAATGTGAGAAAAGCCTTACTTCAACTTCATGCATCTGTTTTTTTAGCCGGTTTTACCGGAATACTTGGCGTACTCATTGAGTTAAATGAAGGACTCTTGGTTTGGTACCGCATGGCCATTACAGTAGTTACATTACTTGCCCTTTTGGTACTTCGTAATAAATGGCAGCATTTGCCTTTTACACAAGTGAAAAAATTATTTGGAATTGGTATGCTCATTGCACTGCACTGGGTCTTTTTTTATGGAAGTATAAAAATGGCCAATGTGTCTATTGGACTCGTTTGTGTAGCAGGTGCTGGACTTTTTACAGCATTATTAGAACCTTTATTTTTAAAGGTCAAGATCAAATGGCCAGAAGTGGCACTTGGCTTATTAAGTTTATTGGGTATTTTTTTAATTTTCAAATTTGATGCACGTTACCGGTTGGGTATTGGGCTGGGTATTGTGTCTGCGATACTAGCTTCTATTTTTTCGGTGCTCAATAAAAAAGAAGTAGACAAGCAGCCGGCTCAAATGATGATGGTGTATGAGTTAACCGGGGGCTTATTTTTACTCACTTTGCTTATGCCTTTCTACCTCAATTATTTTAACGTTGTAAAAGTATTTCCAACCTTATCTGATATTGGATGGCTCTTAATTTTAAGTTGGCTATGCACCGTCCTTGCTATGGATTTGATATTACAAGCATTAAAAAAAGTATCTGCCTTTACGCAAAATTTAACGCTCAATTTGGAACCCGTTTATGGAATTCTACTAGCGTTTATTGTTTACCAAGAAAACAAACAATTAGGAACCTCCTTTTATTTAGGCATATCCTGCATTGTACTTTCTGTGGTATTCCAGATTGTAAGAGCGTCTAGGTCTTGATAGTGAACCATTAAATCCTTCAATTCTTTTTTAAGTTCAGTAATGATCGTTGCGTAAGCAGGATTACTGATAAGGTTATTCATTTCGGTAGGGTCTTTTTGCAAATCAAATAATTCAAGGTTGTTATGCGGTCCGTAAAAACGGATGAGCTTATACCTGGTCGTTCTTACGCCAAAATGCGGAGCTACATGATGCGGCTGCGGATATTCGTAATAATGATAGTACATGGATTTTCGCCATGTGGCAGCAAACGATTTTTTGGAAGCAGGCGTATTTTTTGCAACAAGTGGCAAAAAACTTTTCCCTTGCATATCAGAAGGCGTTTGAATACCAGCAATATTTAAAATGGTAGGTGCAAAATCAATATTTACAATCATTTCTTGTAGCTGAGTGCCTGGTTTAATTTGGCCCGGGTAACGCATTACAAAAGGGGTTCTTAAGCTTTCTTCATACATAAATCGTTTATCAAACCATCCGTGTTCGCCCATGTAAAAACCTTGGTCGGAGGCGTAAATAACAACCGTATTTTGATCTAATTTATTGGCAGCTAAATAGTCTAGTATGTTGCCAATACCTCTATCCAACGATTTTGCCGTTGCCAAATAATCTTTCAGGTATCTTTCAAATTTAAATTTAAGTAGGGCGGCACTATCGTTTTTAATAGCTTCATACTGAGCAGACACCGCCGTATAATATTTTTTGTAAGCGGCTTTTTGTGTAGGATCTAGTCTGGCAAACATGCCTGGACCTACTTTATCCCAGTTGACATTGATTTTTAAATCGTCTTGTAAAACCATGGTTTTATCAACGGTCATGTCTTGAAGGCGCGCTGCTTCACGACCATTATAGGTATCCAAAAAGTTAGCTGGATACGGGAAATCGATATTGTCAAAAGCGCCCAGGTCTTCAACATCAGGCATCCAGTTGCGGTGTGTTGCTTTTTCACCGACCACTAAAAAGAAAGGTTTGCTCGTATCTCTTTTATCTAACCAATTGGTAGAAAACTCAGTAATTAAATTAGTCGTATAGCCCTTGTACGACGTTGTATCGTTTGGCATATTAATAAAGTTGGGCTGGAAATACTGGCCTTGGTCCGGTAGTATTCTAAAAAAATCAAACCCAGAAGGAAGTGTTTGCAAATGCCACTTGCCAATCCATGCGGTTTGGTACTCTTTTTGTTTGAGTAGTTTTTGAACCTGCTGTTGGTTGCCGTCAAAAAATCTGCGGGGTCCATTGTCTTTTAAACCGTTGATGTGATTGTATTTTCCAGTTAACAATACCGCTCTGCTAGGCGCACAAATGGAGTTGGTTACAAATGTATTTTTTGCAATCATACCTTCATGAGCAATGCGGTCTATATTGGGCGTTTGCATCAGGCTTTTACCATATGCGCTAATGGTTTGCTGGGTATGATCGTCCGAAAAAATAACAATAATATTGGGTGGCTTATTGTTGCTTTTTTGAGCTTGTATCAGATTACTACAAACGAGTAATAGTGAACATAAAAATGCAAATTGTTTTTTCATAAAATATATTTTAGCTCCCAAAACTTTTTTGGTTGGGTAAACGGCCCCAGTCTGGCAAATCAATATTTAAATTGTCATGCTTTTCTAGCATTTCTTTTTTTAACGCTGCACGCATGCTTATAATTTTTTCTTGCATGGCTGGATCTGCAGCTAAATTATTTATTTCGTATGGGTCTTTGTGTAGATCAAATAACTGTGTGGTGAGCACACCTCTAACATTGTATACAATCAGTTTGAATCCGTCTGGGGTTTTAATGCTCCTGCTCCAATGGCCGTACACATTATAAATTTGCGTTCTGA
The DNA here is from genome assembly GCA_041179065.1 of Bacteroidota bacterium. Lineage (GTDB taxonomy): Bacteria > Bacteroidota > Bacteroidia > Chitinophagales > Chitinophagaceae > Sediminibacterium. The sequence goes on from JBEGUD010000056.1 coordinate 5,376, forward strand.
TATTTGCCCCCGGATTTTTAATTGCCGGCATTAAGCTTATTGCTTCTACGCTAGCTGGTTTTTGAATATTCAGGTATTCGTAGATAGTGGGGTTGATATCACTTAAATAGGTAAATCCATTATTTTTTTTGTTTACCGGTATGCCGGGTCCAGCCATAATAAGGGGTACACGAATACTATGTTCGTATAAATTT
>JBEGUD010000057.1:0-3342 GCA_041179065.1 Bacteroidota bacterium
AAATAATATTTTCTATTTTTTTAAACTGCTCGCTTTCAAAAGAACTTACTGCCGAAGGTTCCATTATAGAAATCGTTTGTTTTTTAATGACAACTCGCTCGTCATTAACCACTTTAGTAACATATGCTAAAACGTCATCGCTCGTTTGACCAGGTAAAATGCGACTGTTTACGGTGGCTTTTGCAATAGATGGAATAACATTGTCCTTAATGCCCGCTTTTACAATAGTCGGCACAAGCGTTGTATGTACCATAGCATTGGACTCTTTTACTTTTTCAAATTGACCCATTACCACGGGTTTAAACAACCATAAATTACTTAAAACAACTTTAGTTAAAAAACTTTCAGCGGGTCTAGTGCGATTAATTAGTTCTTGTACCGTTGGTGTAATAGCACCAGGCATTTGCTGCGTTCGAATGTTTACAAGTGCTTTGTTTAAAACATCAATTGCTGTTTCAGAACTTGGCATAGAAGAGTGACCGCCAGGAATTTCTACTGTAAAATCTAAATTCACATAACCCTTTTCATTGGTACCTATAACAGCCACAGGCTTATTTAATCGCTTAAAATGTTGTTGATCAATTTGACCACCTTCATCTAAAACAAGAGCGGGTTTAATATGATTGTTAGCAAACCACGCCGAAAATATTTTAGCACCTCGTTTACCAGACACTTCTTCATCATGACCAAAACATAAGTAGATATTTCTGTTAGGGGTAAAATTTTGCGCTAGCAATTGTTCTACAGATTCCATAATCGCAATGACCGCCACTTTATCGTCTGCAGCTCCTCGACCCCAAATCGTATCGTTTTTAATAGCGCCGCTAAATGACGGCACCGTCCACTTGCTTTCTGAGGCAGCCTCTACTGGAACCACATCGGTATGGCCCATTAACACATATGGTGCTAAGGTTGTGTCTTTACCTACCCATTTATATACATAGCTAAATTCATTAAATACTTGTCTGGTAAGCTTTGAATGCACGAGGGGATAGCTCGTTTCTAAAAACTTCTTAAATTTCAAGAATTCGGTCGTATCGATAGGAAGTGTATCTCCGTAAGAAACTGTTTTTATTTGAATGGCCTGACTTAAATGAATAGCCGAAGAGTCAATATTAACAGGTATTTCAACTGTTTTATGTGACTCAATTGCCGTATTTAAACGAACTGTATTGAACAGTAAAACACCAACAAAGACTACAATAATAATTGTCAGATATTTAAATAAATTTTTTACCATAACGTAAACTTTAAATTGTATACTAAGTTAAATTTATTATTTAGTAATTCTTAACAATTGAATATATTTATTGAAATTTCTAAGCATGAAAAATAAAATACATTTCGCCCTAATTGGTTTAGTCATATTATCTCTATTTTTTCCTGTAACAAGTATTGCGCAAGAAAATAAAGCTGAAGCGGCCATTGAACAAATAATGAAAGAAAATCCTGTGATGGGCTTATCAGTAGCGGTTGTGAAGGATAATAAATTTATTTATACGCATTCTTTTGGCCTAAAAGATGCTGAAACAAATACGCCACTAACCAATGATAATATTTTTAGAATCGCTTCTATCTCTAAATCATTTTCTGCAACAGCGATTATGCAATTAACAGAGGCTAAAAAAGTTAATCTAGATCAAGATGTAAGTGAACTAGTAGGATTTAAAGTGCGGAACCCTAAATTCCCAGAAACAGTTATTACTTTAAGACTTATGTTGTCGCACCTTTCATCTATAAATGATAGTCAAGGTTATTTTTCACTCGATTCTATTAATCCTGCTAAATCTGCAAATTGGGAAAACTGTTACAACAATTACGAGCCTGGTAAAAAATATATGTATTGTAACCTTAATTTTAATATGATTGGAACGATCATTGAAAAAGTAAGTGGCGAAAGATTTGATGCCTACATTCAAAATCATATTTTAAAACCATTACAATTATATGGCGGCTACTATGTGAACGAATTAGACAAGTCTAAATTTGCAACAATATATGAATACCAACCAGATGCTGCCAAATTTGTAGTATCACCAAATGCATATGCACCAAGAACTACAGAAGTAGCTGCTTATCAAATGGGGTATAGTACGCCTATTTTTTCACCAACTGGTGGGATGAAAATATCTGCCAAAGATTTAGCTACTTACATGATGATGCATGCCAATTATGGAAAATATAATGGGGTTAGAATTATTTCAAAAAAGAGTTCGAAACTCATGCAAACTGCTGTTTCGGATGTAGCGCCTTATGGATTTGCATTAGAAACTCCAGGATCAATAATGGATGGCAAAAAAATGATAGGACATACTGGCTCTGCCTATGGACTATTTAGTGCTATGTTTTTTGATCCGCAAGAGAAATATGGAATTGTAGTAATAAGTAACGGATGTCATCCTGGCGAAACAAGTGGATACAATAATGTTATTAGAAAAACGGTGAACGCTTTGTTTGAAAATTTAATAGCTAATTAATTAACGTGTATCCACTAAAATTAGCTACCTTAAAAAATGGACGAGTGCTGTATATTCCAGATCCAGCACTAGTAAAAACAACCTACCAAAAATTAGTTGCCGCTGATCCCAGAACTATATTTCCATATTGGGCTAAAATATGGGGGTCATCTGATGCTATGGTAAAATTTTTATTAGAAGAACCGGAGTGGATACAAAATAAAAAAGTGTTAGAAATTGGTGCAGGTATTGGGGTTCCATCACTTAGCATCGCTTCACAAGTGCACAAAATTATCGTTAGTGATTATGCGCCTGATGCAGTTGCTTTAATTCAAAAAAACATTGACCTTCTAAAACTTAACAATGCATTGGCATTAAACATTGATTGGAATAATGTATCTGAGGATATAGTTGCAGACACTATTTTATTGAGTGACACAAATTACGAACCAGCTGCACACAATAGTTTAGTTTTACTAATTGAAAAGTTTATAAATAAAGGTAGTACTATCATACTAGCAACACCTAATAGGTTGTCTTCAAACCCTTTTATAGAGCGTATTTCACAATATATATATTGTAGTAAAAATTATACAATAATTGAAAACGAAAGCTCAATTGAAATTGTAGTCTTAGTTTTAAAAAAATAGTTTTCTTACTTTAGCTTAGACTTTACAATTTCGGAATAAGACTTAGGCAACACCATTTTAAACCGGGTATAGGATGCTTCTGAAATATTTTTGGTATCAAACGGAACGTAATTTACATATGCTGTATTAGCACCTGCAACTCTTCCGTATTTATAATCATAGGTAAACCAACCATCTGGTTGCAATGCATTTTTAGGTGTGTTGTTATTGGGAATCGTAATATAAAATTGATTTTG
>JBEGUD010000058.1:0-2822 GCA_041179065.1 Bacteroidota bacterium
ATCATTATAGGTATCAAAAAAAACAGCAAAATAATCCACGTCTTTGCGCTGCTCTCCATCCCTTGCTGTTAATTGCTTTCTAATATTTTGAGGCTTGTTGTATAAAAAGGCGCCTACATAAATAGCTTGATCGTCATACAAAATTGAAACCCTACTATTATTAGATGCAGCAGCACCCAACTGAGGACTTAGTTGAATAAAATTAATGGCAGAATCAGACTGTGCCCATATCAGCTCATCAAGTGCACCATCTATTTTAATGGTCGTATTAATTTTTAGGGCACCAATTTTTTTAGGTTGCGCAAAGACAGCATTAACCAATAAAACCAATAGAAGAACTATAATTATTTTGCGCATATATATAAAATGGGGCAAAAATAGACGAATCTACCTTTGCCCCATTAAAAAAAGTACCAATGGTTAAAATAAAGAAACTAAAGGCCCTTGTTTAATTGAGTTTACTTTTTAACGTGCTCACCTGCTCTTGTAAATTATTAACCATACCGGCTAATTGGTTTACGTCCCACCTAGGCACTGCACTGGCTTTTTGCAAAATATATACAGCCTTCCATACTTCTAGTACATCCTCTGCATTTACGTGGTATGGCTCGTATTGCGGGTTATCACTAATGAGCGTGAGGTTGTTCTTTTTTTCGTTGTCGCGCACAATACGCTTGTACACCACACCTTCGCTTTTAGAAAGCACTACGTAGGTATTACTATTTTTTACTTCGTCAAAGTTTTCTACTTTTTCCCCTACAATAACACTGCCACTTGGAGTTGGCAACATACTATCCCCCACTATTTCAAAAGCACGGTATTGGCCCGGCGCTAACATTGGAAGGGTAAAGGTATTAAGCTCGTCTACAAATTCAGGATCGGCGTAGCCCGCAAGATATCCAGCAGCGGCTTTTACCGGTACAAAACTAATTTGAGCAGACTCGGCAATCATTTTTAATTGCCTGCGGCTTTCGAGGTAAGAAACACCCTTAGGCGTACTACCCGTTAGGTCTTGAAATAAGAAGTCCTCTAAACTGAGCTTGAAAAGGGAGCAAATGGCTTCCATCACCTCTAAACGAGGCTCGGCACGCTCTTCTTCGTAGGCGCCAACAAGGCTTCTTTTAATGTTTAGCTTGTTTGCAAATTCTTCCTGGGTCCAACCACGCTGCTTGCGCAAGTGACGTAAATTTTTTCCGGCGTTTGACATAACTAATTGATTTAGCTGCAAAATACTAATATTTTTAGTATTACCAAATTTATTTTTAGTATTTTTCTATTTGTATCTTGCACCCATGGCAAAATCAGCAAAAACAAAGGAAATCCCTACCATATTAATAACCAATGACGATAGTGTAAGCGCTCCAGGCATTAAAGCCCTGGTTGATGCCGTAAAAGGCCTAGGACGCATTGTAGTAGTTGCCCCAGACAAGCCACAAAGTGGCATGGGACACGCCATTACCATTGGCCACCCTTTAAGGCTCCAAAAGCTCCATATGTTTGATGGCGTAGAAACCTATAGCTGCAGTGGCACGCCAGTAGATTGCGTAAAACTTGCGGTAGACGTTGTATTACACAAAAAGCCAACCATTTGCCTGAGTGGTATTAACCACGGTGCCAACCACTCTATCAATGTTATTTATTCTGGGACGATGTCAGCAGCTTTGGAAGCTTCTATCGAAAACATTCCTAGTATTGGATTTTCATTACTTGATTATAGTATTGACGCTGATTTTTCTGGTGCACAAAAATACGTGCGCATTATTGTAGAAAAAATGTTGGCGGGTAAGCCACTAGACAAACACCTTTGCTTAAATGTAAATATTCCTGCTGTAGATGAAAAATTAATTAAAGGAATAAAAATTTGCAGACAAGCCTATGCCAAATACGAAGAAAAATTTGATCAAAGAAAAGACCCTCACGGAAAAAAATATTATTGGCTAACCGGCGAATTTAAAAATTTAGAATCAGGCAAAGACACCGATTCATGGGCACTCAAACATAATTATGTAAGTGTAGTACCCGTTCAATTTGACCTTACACACTATGGCCTTAAAAAGACCCTAGAAACAAAATGGAAATTATGATATTCAAAAGAGACGATATAAAATTTGGCATTATACTTGGTTGTATCACACCCATTGTAGGACTTTTTGGCTATTACTTTTACAAATTTAGCCGCTTTACGATTGCCGAATTTTTTGAAGTACTTATTTTACAAAAGTCATTACTAACAGCGATAGTAAGCCTTTGCCTCATTTGTAACGCTGTTGTTTTTACGCTTTATATCAATGCGCAAAAAGACAAAACGGCTAAGGGCGTATTTATTGCAACTTGCTTGTATGCATTAGCGTCCTTAGCCGTTAAGTGGTTTTTATAGATTTACTTTTTTCTTGGTGGTAATTTTGATAACACCATCTTTTGCTTCAGCGCCGTATTCCTTAATCACTGATTCGCCTTTTAATACTTGAACCGACTTGATTTGGTCTGGAGAAAGAGCATCTAGTTCTTTCTTTGTTTTTTTCTCGCCGTCAATTAAAATTAAACCAGGCGTTGAACCAGATGGACTTCCAGAAAATGTAATGCCGCTTTTTTTACCATTACCTTTTGTCTCCTCAACTACAATACCAGCGCCATCAAAGTTCTTTGCCATAAATTCTACATCTTTCAAATTATTAGACTTCAATAAAATAGTTTTACCACTTGATTGAATGGTGTCAGAAATAATTAGCACACGCTCATCTAATGTTCTTGAATTATCCAATGGCATACCCCTAACAACAATTCTACCTGTTGCTGGAGCATCATTATTTTTACCTTTTTTT
>JBEGUD010000059.1:0-8320 GCA_041179065.1 Bacteroidota bacterium
GAATTGTTGATGCGTTCAATTTGTTTGAACTTGTACATCTCTTTAGAGTGTACAATTGAAATACAAATACCTTGTAAACCCGCACGTCCTGTTCTACCACTACGGTGCGTGTATACTTCTACATCATCCGGTAATTCGTAGTTGATTACGTGTGTGATACCTTGCACGTCAATACCCCTTGCGGCAACGTCCGTAGCGATAAGTAGTTGTAAAGTTTTATCTCTAAACTGCCCCATCACTTTATCACGCTGAGCCTGTGTAAGATCACCGTGTAATGCATCAATATCATATCCTTCGCGGGTTAAACGCTCGGAAATTTCTTGGGCATCAATTTTTGTTCTTGTAAAAATAATACCATAAATACCCGGGTTAAAATCAATGATTCTTTTAAGGGTTTGGTAACGGTGTTGCGCCGTAGTAACATAATATTGATGATCAATACTTTTGTTAGAGGTGTTTACTTTACCAACCGTTACTTCTACAGGCTCTTTCATGTAACGCTTGCTCACCTTTCTAATTTCTGGTGGCATGGTCGCACTAAACAACCAAGTACTTTCACGTTGAGGTGTATTTTTTAGGATGAATTCGATATCATCCTGAAAGCCCATGTTAAGCATTTCATCTGCCTCATCTAAAACAACATATTGTATTTGCTCTAGATTGATTGCTTTACGCTCAATTAAGTCAATGAGTCGACCAGGTGTTGCAACAATAATTTGCACGCCTCTTTTAAGGTCTCTAATTTGTAAGCCAATAGAGGTACCGCCATAAACGGCTACCACAGAAATACCTGGCATGTATTTCTTAAATAATTCAAGTTCCTTTACAATTTGCATGCAAAGCTCTCTGGTAGGACAAACAACAAGTGCTTGCGGGTATTTTGCCTTTTCATCTATAATATGCAATAGAGGTAGTCCAAAAGCGGCTGTTTTTCCTGTTCCTGTTTGTGCCAGGCCAATAAAATCCTTGGTTCCGCTAAGTAGAACCGGGATGGCTTGTTCCTGGATTGCTGTAGGGTTCACGTACCCTAATTCTGTGGTTGACTGAATCAATCTTGCATCAATTCCCAACGCTTCAAATGTCGTCATGTAGTAAAAATTTTGCGGCAAAGGTACTCATAAGGTAGTGCTTTGCCTATTTTAAAATCCGTTTGATCCCATTGGCTTTTTCAATTAACTCAAGCAAATAATCAGGATTTTCCTTTTCTAAGCTTGCCTTGAATTTCCTCAATTGAGATATATGTTCATTAAGAACGTCTAAAACGTTCTCTTTATTCTGCATGAGAATAGGAACCCACATGCTTGGATTACTCTTTGCAAGGCGAACCGTACTCTCAAAACCGCCACTTGCCAGTTCAAAAATGGCATCTTCTTCCTTTTCCTTCTCCAAAACGGTGTTTGCAAGGGCAAAAGAAGTTATATGTGAAATATGACTAATATATGCAACGTGTACATCATGCGCTGCTGCTTCCATGTACAAAAGGTGCATTCCCAGGGTCTGATACACCTGCTCCACCAGGGCAGCAGCATCTGAGTCACTATCTTCTTTAGAGCAAATAACCGTGGCTTTGTCGGTAAAAGCATTTTTAACGGCAGCCTCAGGCCCACTATACTCGGTACCCCACATAGGATGGGTTGCCACAAACCTGCCACGTTTTGGATGCGCGCTGGCAATTTTGCAGATATTATTTTTGGTAGAACCTACATCCATTATCACCTGCCTGTCTACCAAATCTAAAATTTGAGGTAATAAATTTTCGGCAGCATTAATAGGCGTGGCAATAATCATTAAATCAGAAAGCGCAACTGCTTCATGTAAAGATGCTGCTTCATCTATAATGCCAAGCGCAAGCGCCTGGGTTAAATGCTGCTCACTCGCATCTACGCCAATCACTTTTGTAGCTAGGCCTTTCTCTTTTAAAGTAAGCGCCATGGAACCACCAATTAAACCCGTACCAATTATAGTTACAATCATTGTTCTAAAATTTATGATGCAATACCTGCATTTTTAACCCTTTCAATCGCTAGTTCAAAACGCTCAACAGGCGCGCATAAACTAATTCTAATAAATCCATTACCTCCCGTTCCAAAAATGCCACCCGGTGTAATAAATACATTGGCATCATAAAGCACTTTATCACTTAATGCAAAACCATCTGGATAATTTGCAGGAATACTAGCCCACACAAACATACCTACCTGCGTTTTTGAGTACGTACACTCTAATAAATCTAATAGTTCAAATACTTTTTCTCGCCTAGCTTTGTAAATAACATTGATACTATCATACCATTCTTTTCCTAAACCAAGCGCCTTTGCAGCAGCGAGTTGAATTGGTAAATACATACCACTATCCATATTGGATTTAAAACGTAACACTTCTTCAATCCTTTCCTTTTTACCCACCAACATACCCACGCGCCAGCCGGCCATATTAGAACTCTTACTCAGCGAGTTTAATTCCACGACAACTTCTTTAGCACCTTTAACAGACAATAAACTTTGTGGTGTTTCATTTAAAATAAAACTGTAGGGATTGTCATGACAAATTAATATTTGGTGCCTCGTTGCAAATGCAATGAGCGCTTCAAAGAAACGAACGGATGGAACCTGTCCGGTTGGCATATGCGGATAGTTCACCCACATTAATTTTACTTTGGACAAATCCGTTTTTTCGAGTGCCTCTAAATCAGGCTCCCAATTACCAGCTAATGTTAAATCATAATAAACCGGTTCACCGCCTGCTAGTTTTACAGCACTGCTATAGGTTGGATAACCAGGGTTAGGTATGAGCGCCTGATCACCAGCATTTAAATAGGTCATACAAATATGCATGATACCCTCTTTGCTTCCAATGAGCGGAAGCACTTCGGTATCAGGATCCACACTAACATCATACCATTTTTTATAAAATTCACTGATCGCATTTCGAAGTATGGGAGAACCCTTATAAGACTGATACGCATGCACATTATCTGCAGCAGATGTTTCTTGCAACACTTTAATTACATCAGGATGGGGCGCTAAATCTGGACTTCCAATACCCAAATTAATAATTTGCTTACCCGCTTTATTTAACTGCTCTATTTCACGAAGCTTTTGTGAAAAATAATATTCACCAATCCCTTCTAATCTATTTGACGTTTGCATGTTCATACGATTCCAATTTTATATTACCCCTTTTGCATTTTTCCTTTCTGGTAAATTCCAAATATTTTTACACTATTGGTTAAGCCGGTTATTGCAGCAAGTACTTGATCGAGTTTTTTACGCGTATCAAATTCCATATCAGCAAAAAAACCATATTTAAAATTACTGCCCGGAATAGGCATGCTTTGTAACTTGGTTAAGTTTACATCATGCTTTGCTATTTGCGTAAGCACTTTAGCGAGTACTCCTTTGGTATGGTTGGTTTGAAAATAGATAGATGCTTTATTAGAAAGTGGATCTTCTACCACATCCGTGGCCCTTTCCAATACCAAAAAACGCGTAAAATTATTTTTTTGCGTTTGAATATCAGGGCCAATAATATCCAAATTAAAAAGCTCTGCAGCTAATTTACTAGCTACTGCTGCAACATGTTTAGAACGGTGTTGTTGCAAGTGTTTTGCACTAAGCGCCGTGTCTTCGGACTCTACCAGTTTCCAATTGTTTTTTTCGAGGTAATCTAAACATTGTAAAAGTGCCATAGGATGACTATGCACTTCTTTAATATCCGTTAATTGTACCCCTTTATTTACGAGTAAATTTTGACTAATAGACAAGTACACTTCTCCAGTTACTTTTAATTTAGAACCCAGCAATAAATTATAATTGGGCAAGATGCTACCTGCAATAGAATTTTCGATGGCCATCATGGCGCCCGCCGATTCTTTTTTATTCTCTGCCACTTTTACAAGTTCTCTAAAATTAGCACAAGGCACCACTTCTATTTCTTTACCAAAAATAGTACGCGCTGCTACCTGATGGAAACTTCCCTCATAACCCTGAATAGCAATACCCAGTTCATTTACAGGCTTTCTTGATATTTTATTTTTTGTTGGCATATGCTTAAAAAAAATCCCGGCCAATTGGCCGGGATTGTATGTAAAAAATTTTTGTTACGCTATTACATATAATACCCGGCTCCTTTTTGTAAAGAAGTAATAATAATAGAAACTAAACCAGGTATTTGACATTATTTGTTTCATTGCATTTCAAATATAGGAAAATAAAACACGAAAAAAACAAGTTGCGCTAATTTATTTAGCTAACAAACTTTAGTTATTTAGTGCCATAACGATCACCTCATAACAAAAACCAATAGTAGTATTTCTAAAAAATAAGCCCTCTTGTAGAAACAAGAAGGCTATTTACGATTGCTTGCCATATGAAAATCTTGTAGATTGTTGAAACCGGCAAGCTAGCTTTTGACCTTTGAGGCCATAAACAATCTAGCGAATGTTTTTACGAATTAGTGCTTAGTTGTATCAACAGCAGCAGCAGTTGTATCTACAGCAGTTGTATCCATAGATACAGTTGCAGTTGTGTCAACAGCAGTAGTGTCTACAGTTGCTTCTTTGTTTTCACCTGAGTTACATGCTACGAAAGCTACTACAGCTAAAATTGCGAATACTTTTTTCATTTTTTTGGGTTTTTGTTTGAATGAATGTGCTTATTAATACCTGAAGGGGTAAAAAGGTAACCCACGACCCCCATTTTTTTTTGAAAAAAAAGATTTCGGGCTATATTGGGTTACTTTTATACCCTAAAGCGTATTAAAAGCAGTATTTAGTGAAAGTTACGAGTAACGAACAAGCATTATTAAAGGGGCTGGCAGCCAATGATTCCGCCATTATTGAACAACTCTACCAAGAGAACTTCAGTACCATACAGGCATTCATTTTGGCTAACAATGGCTCTTATGACGATGCAAAAGACGTTTTTCAGGAAGCAATGATTACCCTCTATGAAAAAGCACAATCGGGCTCATTTGTTTTAACCTGTCAAATTAAAACATACGTTTACTCGGTATGCCGCAGATTATGGCTCAAAAAACTGCAACAAATGGGGCGTTTTTCGCACCCAGTTGACAATTTGGAAGAAACCATATCAGTAGATGACGATCTTGAACAGCACGCTAAACACGACGCCGCCTTTGCCATTATGGATCGGGCACTCAAAAGCTTAGGCGAACCTTGCAAAAGTCTATTAGAGGGCTACTACCTTCAAAAAATGGACATGCAAGCTTTGGCTTCGGAATTTGGTTATACCAACGCCGACAATGCCAAAAACCAGAAGTATAAATGTTTAATGCGCCTAAAAAAATTGTTTTTTGCGCAATACAATATTGGAGAGTAAGAACATAGAATTATTAAAATGGAAGATTTAATATTATTAGAAACCATCGAAAAGTACCTGAGCAACCAAATGGATGCACAGGAAAAAACAGCTTTTGAGTTGGTTCGTAAAAATACGCCCGAAATTGACCAAATGGTGGTAGAGCATGCGATGTTCTTACAACAAATGGATCAGTACAGTGCAGTTAAATCTATCAAACAAACCCTTGCTCAAACACACCAAAATTTATTAGAGCGTGGTGAAATTTCAAATTCAAATGAGGTTTCAAGAGGTGCACAGGTAATTCAATTATTTCACAAGTATAAAAGAGTGGCAGCCATCGCTGCATCGGTAGGTGGTGTGATCGCTTTATTTATAAGTGGCCTTGCTTTATACATTTCTCCAGTTAGCCATAATAGTCAAATTCAACAGTTAAGCAATGATATTGCGGCCATTAAAAAAAGTCAGCAATATCAAGGCAAACTCATTAACGAAGTAAAAAGTAAATTACCAGCTGGCGTAAAGTTTATTAGTGGTGGTTCTGGATTTTTAATTGATGCCAAAGGTTTCATTGTTACCAACGCGCACGTAATTAAAGGAACAGGTGCTATTGTTGTTGATAATAATGGCAAAGAATATGTTGCTCAAATTGCTTTAATAGATCAAGAAAAAGACCTTGCCATTTTAAAAATAGATGACGCAGATTATACTTCTAAAAAATCACTCCCCTATTCTATTCGTAAATCAACCACCGATTTAGGGGAAGAAATATTTACGCTAGGCTATCCAAGAAATGAAATTGTGTATGGTACTGGTTATTTAAGTGCCCGAAGCGGTTACGAAGGTGATTCACTCTCCTATCAATTACAAATGAGTGCCAACCCTGGTAACTCTGGCGCACCGGTATTTGATAACGCTGGCGAAGTAATTGGTGTAGTAAGTACTAGAGAAGCGCAATTAGAGGGTGTTGTATTTGCACTTAAGTCTAACAATATTTACAAAGTAGTTAATGATTATAACGCTTCTAACGAAGGCAGTAAAGACATTAAAATATCTACCCGATCAAATATTAGCAGGATGTCACGCAAAAAGCAAATTGCAACACTTGAATCTTGCGTGTATTATGTAAAGTCTTTTGACAAATAAGTAAATCAAACGCTCACTTTACTATCCCCATAAATTAGTAGGATACAAACCTTTTTCTACTAGATTAGAAATGCTCGCTTGTACAACAGGTGCATCTTCTTTGTAGGTTACACCAAACCAGCTTGCAGAAGTAGTACCCACTTTTACATTGCCTAATTTAGCATTTACAAAATGCTTTGTTACAGAAGGTAAGAAAAATTCTGACTTTAATTCCATACCCTGTGTATCTAAAAATTTAGAGAATTCAGATTCACATAGTGATACAAAGCTAGCAGGGTAACATAAAAAGTTCATGCTAACAATAGTGTCTGCAGTTAAAGGAAATAACTGATCATTGTCTTCGTAAACAATAACACCTTCTTCGTTTTTAAATATTTTTGTACGCTCGTTAATATCAATTAAATTGCCTTTAGCATCTACACTACAAACACCCCTACTCACCGTCCCATTGTCACTTAATGTTTTACCTAGCTCATACCCAATAATAGAATAGGTTTGATCATTGCACTCTTTGTTTAAAAAAGCGGCTGCTTGCACAAAAGCATCTTTACCATAAAAGTCATCGGCATTGATCACCGCAAATGGCTCATTTAATTTTCCTTTACAACAAAGTACAGCATGTGCAGTACCCCAAGGTTTTACACGCTCTGGTGTAACATTTTTTCCTTCTGTAAAAGCTGCTAAATGCTGATACACATAATCGGTAGCAATTTTGCCGTTAAGCTTTGGCTCAAAAATTGACTTAAATTGCTCACTAAATTCTTCTCTGATAATAAAAACTATTTTACCAAAACCTGCTTCGATTGCATCATAAATTGAATAATCCATGATAGTTTCGCCACTAGGTCCAAAAGACTGAATTTGCTTCATGCTACCGTAACGGCTTGCCATACCGGCTGCAAGAATCACTAAAGTTGGTTTCATAAGAGAATATTAAGGGCTGCGAAGCTAAATCATTCTTTAAAATAGTTGACACATATTACAAATGAATATTAATAATATTTATATACAAGATATTACGGGATTATGTAATAATACACTGTCTATCAGCATATTAAGAGCCGATTTAATAGATCCCGTGGTAAGTGGTAACAAATGGTTTAAGCTTCAATTGTATGTGCGTGACGCTATTGCGGCGGGTAAAACAACCCTGGCTACTTTTGGAGGGCCCTATTCCAATCACATCGTTGCTACCTCTAAATATGGAGCTAGCATGGGACTTCAAACAGTAGGATTTATTAGAGGTGAAAAGCCAACAACCTTATCACCTACCCTAATCGATGCCATGGAAAATGGCATGACGCTACATTTTATTTCCAGAGAAGACTTTGCGCAAACAGAAAAAATCATATCGCTTAACAATGATCAAAGCTGGGCATGGATACCTGAAGGGGGCTATGGAATAAAAGGTGCCGAGGGCGCTAGTGCTCTTTTGACAATAAAAAATACCCAAAGTTTTGACACCATTATTTGTGCAGTGGGGACAGGCACCATGATGGCAGGACTCATTAAAGCAGCAGCACCACACCAAAAAATTATTGGTATAAGTGTACTTAAAAACAATTTGTCTATAGACAATGAAATAAACGCTTTATTAACCCCAGCTGAATCTAAAAAGAATTTTGAAATGATACATGGTTATGATTTTGGAGGCTACGCAAAACATACGCCAGCACTAATTAGATTCATGAATGACTCCTATAAAAACCTGGAACTGCCACTTGATTTTGTATACACTGCAAAATTAGTATACGCAGCCCAAGACCTTGCTAGCAAAGGAAAGTTTGAGCCTGCCTCAAAAATATTACTCATACATTCTGGTGGATTACAAGGAAATCGTTCCTTTAAAAAAGGCA
>JBEGUD010000060.1:0-10780 GCA_041179065.1 Bacteroidota bacterium
AATGCTTTTTTAGCAGCCGCATTGTAATTGTTATTCTTAAACCAAAATCCAATGAGTAGATAAGAACAAAGACCTACACCTTCCCAACCAATAAACATCACCACATAGTTGCCCCCTAATACAAGTAACAACATCGAAAACACAAACAAATTTAAATAGGCAAAATACCTGCCAAAATGCATGGGCTCTTCTTCATGCATATATGCTGTCGAGTACAAATGGATCAAAAATCCAATACCCGTAATAATAAGTAAGAAAAGTGATGACAATGGATCCACTAAAAATTCGAAAGGAATCACTAGTGTTCCAACATGAATAAAATTAAAAAGTTGAACGGTAGCACCGCCGCCATTTTTAACATCAAAGAATACCAACAAGCTTACTACAAAAGAAGCAAGCATGGCGCCAGATCCAATGATACCAATCATGGATTTAGACAATGACTTTCTGAGAAGTCCGTTAACCAGAAAACCGAGTAACGGAAAAAGGGGCACTAAATAAACAAGCTTACTCATATCCTAGTTAGTTTTTTAATCTATTCAAGAAGTTAATATCTACACTGTGTACGTTTCTGTACATCATAACAATGATAGCAAGTCCTACACTCACTTCTGCAGCAGCCACTACCATAATAAAAAACACAAATAATTGCGCCTCAATGCCAGCCATCGATGTTTTATCGGCAGCAAGTGCAGCGGTATTGTGCACTTTAGAAAAAGCAACGAGTAATAAATTCACGGCGTTTAACATGAGCTCGATGCACATGAAAACGATGATGGCATTTCTGCGCGTTAAAACCCCAACAATGCCAATACTAAATAAAGCAAGACAGAGGTAGATATAATATTGAATAGGCATATGCGAATACTTTAATGTTAATTATGCTTTTTTACCAATGACAACTGCGCCAACCATGGCACTTAAAAACAACACACTACTAATTTCAAAAGGCACTACAAAATCGTTGAAGAGCGCCTTTCCTAAATTCTTAATCAGTCCTATTTCACCAGTACCCATGGTCACCGAAATATTGTTTAATTCGTTTGCTTGCTTTACCAGTGATACCAATACCATTAAAAAACAGCCACCCGCAATAATGCCAGCCAGCTTTAACCAGTTGTTTTTTTGTGGTTCGGTAGATGCATTGAGGTTCATAAGCATGATCACGAACAAGAAAAGTACCATGATCGCACCTGCATAAACGATAATATTAACGATGGCTAAAAACTGTGCATTTAATAAAATGTAATGACCAGAGATTGCAAAAAATACTGCAATGAGCCAAAGCACACTGTGCACTGGGTTTTTACTAACCACTACCATCACTGCACTAAACAGTGCCAGCACAGTTAAAAAATAAAATAAGAATTGTGTAATACTCATGCGTTCGTTATTAATTTCTTTGACCCTTTGCTGCAGCGTATGCTTCAGGTTCCGTTACCGGATTAGGGATTAATAAATTATCTTTTCCGTAAATGAAACCAGTGCGTGTAAAATTAGCAGGCGCAAAAGTTTCACTTAAATAAATTGCGTCTTTAGGGCAAGCCTCTTCGCAAAGACCACAAAAAATACAACGCAGCATATTGATTTCATACTTGGCTGCATATTTTTCTTCGCGGTATAAATTTTCTTGACCCACTTCACGCTCTGCAGCTTCCATGGTAATAGCTTCGGCAGGACAAGCCACCGCACAAAGGCCACAAGCCGTACAACGCTCTCTCCCTTCTTCGTCTCTATTTAAAACGTGAAGACCTCTAAACACCGGACTAAACTCACGTTTTTGCTCCGGATAACGGATAGTAGGTTGCTTTTTAAAAATGTGGCTAAATGTAATAGCCATTCCTTTTAAAATACCAGGAATGTATAAGCGCTCCATGAATGACATGGGCTTTCTGGATACTTCCTGTGCTCTATTGGTTAATGCCTGCATAGCTAAATCAATTAATAATGAATGTTAAACCCCTGCTTTTAATAATATAAGTGCACCTGTAACAAGCATGTTAAATAGCGCAAGTGGAATCATTGTTTTCCAACCCAAATTCATGAGCTGATCATATCTAAAACGTGGAACCGTCCAACGAATCCACATAAATACAAAAATGAAAATGGCAATTTTAGTAAGTAACGCTGCTACACCAATAAGTGCTGCAATGTTTGGAGCCAGTGTGCTTTCATCTAAAAACGGAACATCAAAACCACCAAAATAAAGAGAAGCCATAACCGCACTACTCATGATCATATTGATATATTCCGAAAATAAATAGAAACCAAGTTTCATGGAAGAATACTCCTGGTGGTAACCAAAGTTTAATTCGTTTTCTGCTTCTGGTAAATCAAACGGTGTTCTATTACACTCTGCAAGTGCACAAACAAAAAAGATAATAAACCCAAGTGGCTGGTACACAATATTCCAGTAGCTGCCTGCAGCCATTTGACCATCTACAATTGTTTTTAAACTAAGTGATCCTGAAAGCATTAACACTGCAATGAGTGAAAGGCCCATCGCAAGTTCATAACTAATAGCTTGAGATGCACCACGCAGTGCCGCCATCAACGAAAACTTATTGTTAGACGCCCAACCACCAATCATCATACCATACACACCCAAACTCACTACCCCAAAAATGTATAAGATACCAATATTGATATCTGCAATTTGTAAATCTACTTTGCGATCAAAAATTTCGATGTGGCTACTCCATGGAATAACAGAACAAGTCATGAGCGCTGCTGTCATGGCAAGACCTGGACCTAAAACAAACAATGCTTTATTAGAACTCGTAGGAATAATTTCTTCCTTCATGATGAGTTTTAATCCGTCGGCAAAAGGTTGAAGTAGTCCAAAAGGTCCGGCCCTGTTAGGTCCTGGACGATCTTGTAATACAGCCGCCACTTTTCTTTCTGCAAAAGTGGTATATAATGCAATACCGAGGCTTGCAAAAACAATAATTGCAATCAGTACTAATTTTTCGATGATTAAAAGCCAATCTACAGCAAGTAATGTCATGTCTTGATCTAATTTATAAAGATGAATCTTTGTTTACTTCACTCACACTATGAATATCCATTAATAAATGCGGCGCTCGTCCATCATTTACAGCAGCAAAAGTTTCGGTAGGCTTATGCATGCCCACAGAACCTTGGTAATGCCCTTGTGCAATTACAGAATGTCTGTCAATTTCACGAGGTCCTTCAATCACCCAGTCTGATGTATTTTTTGTTTCGAAGCGACAAGTATTACAAATCCAATCTTCTACTTCACCCCATTTGTCTTTACGAGCCGTAACGCGGTATACTTCATCTCCTCTATTCCAAAGTGTTACTTTACCAGAACAGGTAGGGCAATCGCGGTGTGCATCCATTGGTTTTAAAAACCAAACGCGATTTTTAAAACGGAATGTTTTATCTGTTAACGCACCTACTGGACAAACGTCAATAACGTTACCAATAAATTCGTTGTCTAAACTTTTTTCGATGAAGGTTGCAATTTGTGCATGGTCGCCTCTATCAAGTACACCATGTGAACGCTGCTTAGAAAGTTGGTCTGCAGTGTAAACACAACGGTAGCATAAAATACAACGCGTCATGTGTAATTGTATGTACGGACCTAGATCATGCTTTTTAAATGTACGACGCTCAAATTCGTAACGGGTACCTTCTTTACCATGATCGTAACTTAAGTCTTGTAAATGACACTCACCTGCCTGATCACAAATAGGGCAATCGAGCGGATGGTTGAGTAATAAAAACTCAACAACACCAGCACGCGCATCTACTACTTTTTCACTGGTGATATTTTTTACTTCCATGCCATCCATTACAGTAGTTCGGCAAGAAGCAATCAGTTTAGGCATTGGGCGTGGGTCTTTTTCAGAACCCTTGCTTACTTCTACTAAACAGGTACGACACTTACCACCACTACCTTCTAGCTTGCTGTAATAACACATAGCTGGTGGCGTAACGTCGCCTCCAATTTGTCTTGCAGCATTTAAAATTGTAGTACCAGCTGGCACTTCAATGGTAATGTTATCAATGGTTACTTTAAAAAGTTGTTGTTCGGACATACGTTACTTTATTAAGCGGTTACTGGCACATGAATAGGATCTGCATAATGCGCTAAACCATAATTTTTTTCTTGTGCTTCGAGCGGATTGTTTACATGCCACTCAAATTCATCTCTAAAATGTCTAATAGCAGCTGCTACAGGCCATGCTGCAGCATCTCCTAAAGGACAAATGGTATTGCCTTCGATTTTTCTTTGAATATCCCAAAGAAGATCAATGTCTGAAATCTTGCCTTTACCATATTCGATGTTGTGTAATATTTTTTCCATCCATCCCGTTCCTTCACGACATGGTGAGCACTGACCACAACTTTCGTGTCTGTAAAAACGAGCTAGTGATAAGGTGTTGCGCACAATACACTGGTCTTCGTCGAGTACAATAAAGCCACCAGAACCCATCATAGAACCAGATGCAAAACCACCATCACTTAAACTTTCATAGTTCATGTAACGTGTTTCGCCCTTTGCTGTTTTTAATAATAAGTTAGCTGGTAAAATAGGCACCGATGATCCACCTGGAATACAGGCTTTTAATTTTTTACCATTGGCAATACCTCCACAATATTCGTCGGAATAAATAAAGTCTTCTACCGAAATGGTCATGTCAATTTCATACACACCAGGCTTGTTAATATTACCACATGCAGAAATTAATTTGGTGCCCGTAGATTTTCCAACGCCAATTTTAGCATACTCCTCTCCACCCATATTAATGATGGGCACAACAGCTGCTAAAGTTTCTACGTTGTTTACCACTGTAGGCCTTTGCCATACACCCTGAATAGCTGGGAACGGCGGTTTGATACGTGGATTACCACGCTTACCTTCTAATGATTCAATTAGGGCTGTTTCTTCACCACAGATATATGCACCCGCACCACGCTGTACATGAATTTCACAATCAAAGCCAGTACCTAAAATATTTTTTCCTAAAAAGCCATTTGCTTTTGCTTCGTTAATGGCATCTTCCAAAATATCTACAATCCATGCATACTCACCACGGATATAAATGTAGGTATCGTTACTGCCAAGTGCAAAGCTTGATACAATCAAACCTTCAATTAGTAAATGCGGAATAAATTCCATGAGGTAACGGTCTTTAAAAGTACCAGGCTCACTCTCATCGGCATTACACACGAGGTGACGTGGTACACCTTCAGGCTTTGCAATAAAACTCCACTTCATACCGGCAGGGAAACCGGCTCCACCTCTACCACGCAAGCCACTTTTTTTAACCTCTTCCACAATGCTTTCAGGATTCATTTGCTTCAGCGCTTTTTCTACGCTTTGGTAACCACCTTCGCGTCTATACACGTCAAAACCTCTGATACCCTCAACATGTGCTTTTGCTAATAATAATTTTACACTCATATATTTCTAGTTGAGTACGCCTGCAGTTTTTTTGCATTCGTCAATGATAGCGTCTACTTTTTCTTTGGTTAAATGTTCACGGTAATGTTTACCAAGTTGCATCATAGGTGCATAACCACAAGCACCTAAACACTCTACCGTTTTTAAAGTGAATAAACCATCGGCGGTTGTTTCACCTGGTTTAATACCTAATGTTTTTTCGATGTAAGCGATGATATCATCACTGCCACGTAACATACACGGACCTGTCTGACAAACCTCAAACATATATTTACCAACTGGCTTGGTATTGTACATACTATAAAACGTTGCTACCTCATACACTTCGATAGGTGTAATGCTTAGTAGCTCCGCAACATAATCCATTGTTTCAGTGCTTAACCAGCCGCCAAAACTATCTTGCGCTAAATGCAAAACAGGCAGCAGTGCACTCTTTTGTTTTCCTTCTGGATAACGGGCTACAAGCCTGCTAAACTCTGCTAATTGTGCTTCAGAAAATTTTACCATTGTGCTATTATTTTTATGCGTCTAATTCGCCCGCAATTAAATTAAGACTACTCATTGTTACAATCGCATCACTTAACATACCACCTGTAATTAACTCTGGATATGCTTGATAATAAATGAAACATGGTCTTCTAAAATGTAGACGGAATGGTGTTCTACCTCCATCACTCACCAAATAAAAACCAAGCTCACCGTTACCACCTTCTACGGCATTGTATATTTCGCCTTTAGGCATATCTACTTCGCCCATTACAATTTTGAAATGCCAAATCAAAGACTCCATTTTAGTATAGACGTCTTCTTTTTTAGGAAGGTAATATTCTGGAACATCGGCGTGGAAAATATCCGCGTCGGTGCCTTTAAATGCTTGAACTTTTTTATAGGCCTGCTCAATAATGCTCAAGCTCTGCCACATTTCTTGGTTACGCACTAAAAAGCGGTCGTAATTATCACCCGTTTTACCAACTGGAATGGTGAAATCAAAATCTTGATAACTACTATACGGTTGGTGTACACGCACATCATAATCTACACCCGCAGCGCGTAAGTTAGGACCTGTAAATCCATAGTTTAATGCACGCTCTGCACTAATGGCGCCACCACCAATGGTTCGCTCCATAAAAATTCGGTTGCGTGCAAAAAGGTTTTCAAACTCTTTTAAAACTTTTGGATATTCTTTTAAGAATTTTTCGAGTTTTTCAAACGCTGTATTTGTGAAATTCCTTTCAAAACCGCCAATACGCCCAATATTAGTAGTAAGGCGGGACCCACATACTTCTTCATATATTTCATAGATTAATTCACGGTATTGCATCACATACAAAAAGCCAGTATACGCTCCTGTATCCACACCCACAATAGAGTTACAAATTAAGTGATCCGATATACGCGCAAGCTCCATAATAATCACGCGTAAATAATCGACACGCTTTGGTGTCTCAACCCCTAAAAACTTTTCGCAGGTTAAATGCCATCCCATGTTATTGATAGGGCTACTGCAATAATTTAATCGGTCGGTAATTGGGGTAATTTGATACAGCGGTCTGCGCTCAGCTAATTTTTCAAACGCGCGGTGAATGTACCCCACCGTTTGCTCTGTCGAAACAATGCGCTCCCCATCAAGCTCCATGATATTTTGGAATACACCGTGCGTGGCAGGGTGCGTAGGACCTACGTTTAAAGTAGTTGTTTGTTTTTCTATAGAGCCTTCAGGCAGTGTGATATGATGTTGTTGATGCGCTAACATGTCATTTAATTTTTTGTGATTATCCTCTTCCAAACATTTCGTCGTCTTTGTCAATTCTTGTTTGATCTTCTAAAGGATATTCTTTTCTGAGTGGGAAATAATCCATCTCATCTACATTTAAAATTCTTTTTAAGTTAGGGTGGCCAACAAAATTAACTCCGTAGAAATCGTAGGTTTCGCGCTCCATCCAATTGGCACTAGAAAATAAATTACAAGCCGTAAAAACATCTGGTGCTGCGACAGGAACAAATATTTTAAAACGAAGGCGCACATTTTCTGTAAGATTATGCAAGTGATACACCACAGAAATTTCGCGGCCAGCATCATCTGGAAAGTTTACACCACACAAATCCGTTAAAAATTGAAATTGTAAACTAGGTTCGTCAAACAAGAACTGTAACACTTTTAAATTGTTCGCAGCCGTTGCTTCAAAACTTAGTAAGCCATACGATTCTTCAAAATTAGAAACAAGGTCTCCAAATTTTTCTTGCAGCTTTTCTTGAATGTATTGGTTGGTAAGTGCCATACTTGATTATTGAATACCGTAAGAGTTTAATAATGTTTTGTATTGCTCAGAATGTCTACGACGAATACTTTCTTCACCCACTAAATCCTGAATTTTCATGAAGCCATCTAAAATAGCTTCTGGTCTTGGCGGACAGCCTGGAACGTATACATCTACCGGAATTACTTGGTCAATACCTTGTAACACACTGTAGGTATCAAATATGCCACCACTTGAAGCGCAAGCTCCAATCGCAATTACCCAACGAGGTTCAGCCATTTGAAGGTATACCTGACGAAGTACGGGACCCATTTTTTTAGCAATGGTGCCCATTACCATTAACAGGTCACATTGGCGTGGCGAAAAGCCTACACGCTCAGAACCAAACCTGGAAAGGTCGTAATGTGAGCCCATGGTTGCCATAAACTCAATACCACAACATGAAGTGGCAAATGGTAAAGGCCATATCGAGTTTTTACGTGCAAGACCCACCACACTACTTAACTGAGTGGTAAAAAAACCTTCACCTGTAAATCCTGGAGGCGCTTCTATAGCACCTACTGCATCTGCAGTGGAAGCTAAAATAGGTGAGGTATTAAATCGTACTGGACGTGACATAGTTTTTATATTAAAATTAATCTTCCCAAGTTAGTGCACCCTTTTTGATAATGTAAATAAAGCCTACTAAGAAAAAGCCTACAAACATAAGCACAGCGCTATATCCAGCCCATCCTAGTTCTCTAAAATTAACCGCATACGGATAAAAGAAAATAACTTCGACATCAAACAAAACAAACAAAATAGCAACTAAAAAATACTTGATGGCCATGGGCTGTCTTGCATCACCATGTGTTTCAATACCACTCGCAAAGTTTTCTAATTTGTCAGAAGTTTTACGCTTAGGTCCTACCCATTGAGACAAAGCAATCATGGTGGCCACAAAGCCAGCAGCAAAAATTAATTGAATGCCAATTGGGAGGTAGTTAGAGGCGAGATTGGTGGCAGATGCATCTATCAAAAAAGTACTCCAAGTCATATACTTGTTTTAGTCGCCGCAAAAATACACCACAGTAGGGATATAAACGAAAAACTCCCCAATTTGGGGAGTCTTTTTTAGCATTATTTTAGAAAAAAAGGAGATTACCCTTTTTTAACTGGCGCAGCAGCTGGTTTACCCTGCGGTTTAGAGTAATAGTCAATGTTTTTTTGGATGGCAACGCGTTGTTCAGATGCAAATTTGTTGTTTTCATCTGCCGCGTCTGGATATAGTGCAATCATTTGATCTGTAATGTTTAACGCTTTTTGACAAGTTTCTAAAAATTGATCAACAACAGCAGTACGGGTACCATCAGATTTTACTTTAAAATCAGGGTTCTTTTTAAGATTGTTGAATGCTCCAACATAGTAAACAAGCTTAAAGTAGGCGTTTACAAAAATCTCTTTTTTATACTTGTCTACACCAATTTTAGTGTACACCGCATCTAATTCATCAAGTAGGGTTACAATTTTTGCAGTATCGGTGGTGCTTTTTAAAGCAGCACGCTTAAAGAAACTATAAGGTTGTGGCTTTTCTGGAAAAGCTACCATATACGCTCTTGCATACTCAAGCGTTTCTACAAAAGCACCCGCACTAAATGCTGTATTTGATAATTTGTAGTGGTCGGCTTCTGTTAATTCACCCTTCATTTCTAATTGACGCTTCATCCATTTTAACTGCTCACCATATGCTTTTGCGCGACCAAAAATATCGGCAGCCGTACTCATGTAAGCCATTTTATTTTGCTTAACGGTATCAAGTGAAATTGCTTTTTCTATGTATGCAGAAGCCTGCGCTTCGCTACCCGGAAACTTGGTTAATACTTTTACACCTAACTCATAGTCGGCGGGCTGAATGTCAATGGCAGCAGCCTTATCAAGGAATCCTTGGATATAGCTTTTTGCTTGAACAGAGTCACCTAAACGGTCGTAGTTGTATGCATACACAACCGCAATACGTGGTACTTGTGCCATACCAAGTCCTGCTTCTAATTCTTTTAGTTTTGCTAAAGACTCTGCATATTTACCAGCTCTAAATAAATAGTCTGCAAATAAAATTTCGTTGCGTGGATCTTTATCGGCGGTGCTAACAAACTTATCTAAATAGTCTTTTGCTTTATTTACATCTTTATCAGAGTAGTAACGGTAAAGTGCATAATACACTGGCGGAAAACTAGCATCTGCAGCAATGGCTTTATTGAAAAATTCTTCAAATAATTCTTTGTTGTTTTGTGATTGGTAAATTTTACCAATTCTATAATTCGCACGTGCATTTTTTGGATCACGAGAAGCCGCTTCAGTAAACGCTTTTACAGCTTCACCACCGTTCTCACCACCCATTCTTAAATAGTTGATACCAATGTTTACAAATACATCGGCAGGGGCTAATTCCTGCTCTGCAGCAAGCTTTAGCTTTTCGATAGCATACACATGATCACCTTGGTTAGCGCCTACGCTAGCGTTGGCACGACCAATGGCATTTAATACTGCACTATTTACGCGGCCCTTAAATTTTCCTTTGGTTTCAGTGGCAGTGGTAATAGCTTGCTCAAACTTTTGTTTGATACTATTGATATCGCCACCTTGTAATAACTCGATGTGCGCTAAACCTACAACAAGCAAAGGATCGTTAGGGATATCCTGAATACCTTTTTGGTATACTTCTTTAGCACTGTTTACATCTTCTGGTTTTGGCGTTTCACCTACCTCAGAAACAATGAGTGCCTGACCATACCAATACACCACTTGAGGGTCTTTTGAATTAGCGTCATACGCAGCTTTTAATGACGTACGTGCACTCTTGTATTTTTCATAATCGAGATGTCTAATTCCTTCCGAAACTTGAGCCATCAAACACTGAACAGCTAAAAGTGCTGTTACCATCAAAGAAACAATCTTCTTCATTTGTCGGTTTTTATAGTTGTTTTTAATCTGCGTTTTTTATCGTTCCAGTGCGCCTGCTAAATCCCATTTTTGCTGGGACCAAACTTGCGCGCCTAAAAATCAATTGTCCTCTTTCCATACTCATAAAATTCATAAACCCTGTCCCAAG
>JBEGUD010000061.1:0-2682 GCA_041179065.1 Bacteroidota bacterium
TGGTCGCTGGATTGTACTTCCAGAAAACGCAACACTGCATATAGGTGATACACTCAATGTGACCGTATCCATTTCAACACCAAGGGCATTTAATAAAATAGTAATCGAAGAAAATATCATGGGTGGCGCTGTCCTACTCCTTTCACAAAATAGTGCAGCAAAAAAATACGCTTCCGATTTTACACAAGTGCTTGCAACTAATAAGTTAGCACAACAACAAATTCATTATCAATATATACTTACCAGTGCTGGTGTTTTTAGCATGGGCAACACTTTTGTACATATTGAAACAAATGCCTCAAAACAGAGTCCTATCAAACTTTTTATTCCTGCCACCGAAATAAGAGTCGAAGAATAAATGCACAATACCCACTACGATATTATTATAGTTGGCCAGGGCATTAGCGGCACAGTTTTAAGTAGCACACTTATGGAGCAGCATCAAAAAGTGCTCGTAATTGATGATGGCAATAAAAAGGCAGCTAGCAAAATAGCTAGTGGCGTTATCAATCCAGTTACTGGAAGACGGATTGTAAAAACCTGGCAAATAGACGAGGTGATGCCGGCTGCAGTTCGCATCTATAAGGCACTTGAAAATAAACTCAACACCCAAATTATACAGCAGTGTAATATTGTAAATTTTCACGCCAGTGAACAAATGCAAAAAGCTTTTACAAGCAGGCTAGCAGAAGATCCAACTTTTCTTTCAAGTCCAAACCTTTCTGATGCTATTACAGCAGCTTTTGATGGGCCTTTTGGATATGGTGTTATAGACCCTTGTTGGCTTGTTCATCTAGAAAACATACTAACCGCATGGCGCCAATATCTAATTGAAAAAAACGCACTATTAGAAGATGTTTTTGATTTTAAAAAACTAGAGCTTACAACGGAAAAAATTGTTTATAAAAATTACACCGCCAACAAAATTATTTTTTGCGAAGGCGCCAAAGGCCAAGAAAATCCATACTTCAAACAACTACCTTTTGCCCCCAATAAAGGAGAAGCCTTACTGGTAAACATTAAAGATTTAGACAACGGGTACATTTATAAAAAAACAGTAAGCATTGTACCCTGGAAAGACTCCATTTTTTGGGTGGGCTCTAATTACGAATGGGATAATTACAACGACGACCCCTCGCCTAGTTTTAAAGAAAAAACAATGGCAGCGCTAAACGAGTGGCTTAAGGTTCCATATGAGGTAATTGACCATTTGGCCGCCATAAGGCCTGCAAACACACAACGGAGGCCATTTGTAGGGATGCACCCTGTTTATAAAAACATAGGTGTCTTTAATGGCATGGGCACCAAAGGATGCTCACTAGCACCCTATTTTGCTGAGCAACTTACTTCCCATATTTTGCAACAAACAGCTCTAGATAATGAGGCTTCCATTGATAGATTTAATATTTTAGCAACTTAATAATAACATCATGCCAAATTCAAAAAATAGCAGCGAATACGTAATTCCTATTCAGTACCGAAAAATGGAAAACCTACACATTGTATTTTGGCTTTTTAAAGATATTGCTTGGTGCCTAGGCATTCCATTACTGGGCATCATCATGATAGTTCCAACACTTGCTATTTCTATTATTATTTCTTGGCGCACCAGACAGTACATGTCGGAACTTTGTCATAATGTGGCCATCACGGTATGGATAAGCGCCAACTCTTTTTGGATGGTTACTGAATTTGTTCATATTGATACACAAATTGCTTTTTTAGGGATTACCTACAAGCACCTGGCCATGATTCCATTTGGAATAGGTGTGCTTATTTTGGCTTTCTACTACTTAATCTGGAAGCCGAGGCACAAAAATGAAGCAGAAACCATGTAATTAAGGGGCGCAATGCCTCCATTTTGAATGGGTTCTAGCGGCATTTGAAGTATATTTGCCTTTCAAATTATTGGATTAATAAATTAGCACTATGTACCGTTCACATAACTGTGGAGAATTAAGAGAAAGCCATGTTGGCAGTGAAGTAACCCTTGCAGGTTGGGTTCAAACAGTTAGAAAATTTGGCGCCATTACTTTTGTGGATCTCAGGGATCGTTATGGCATTACACAATTATTACTCGGCGAATCGATGGCTTCTTTTTTGGATGAAAATCCACTTGGGAGAGAATTTGTGATTCAAGCCAAAGGAACTGTAGCAAGTAGAAGTAATAAAAATCCAAACATTGGAACGGGTGACATTGAAATCATTGTTAGCAGTTGTGTGGTGCTTAATAAATCGGCGGTACCTCCTTTTACCATTCAAGATGATACAGATGGTGGCGATGATCTACGCATGAAATACCGTTACCTTGACTTACGCCGAAATGCTGTCAAGAAAAATTTAGAATTAAGATACAACGTAAACCGCTCGGTAAGAAACTACTTACACGAAGCGGGTTTTATGGATATTGAAACGCCTTTTTTAATTAAATCAACACCAGAGGGTGCCCGTGACTTTGTGGTTCCATCCCGCATGAACCCGGGTCAATTTTATGCACTACCCCAATCACCTCAAACCTTTAAACAATTATTAATGGTGAGCGGCTACGATCGTTACTACCAAATTGTAAAATGTTTTAGAGACGAGGATTTAAGAGCCGACAGACAACCAGAGTTTACACAGATAGATTGTGAAATGGCATTTGTAGAGCAAGAAGATGTTTTACAAATGTTTGAGGATTTA
>JBEGUD010000062.1:0-11226 GCA_041179065.1 Bacteroidota bacterium
ATAGATGGGTAAGCCTACCGGATTTATTGAATTTACGAGAGAGTTGCCAAGCAAGAGGGCACCACAAGAAAGAATTAAAGACTACAAAGAGTTTGTAGAAAAATATTCAGATCAAAAACTAAAAGAGCAATCGGGAAGATGCATGAACTGTGGTGTTCCCTTTTGTCACAACGGTTGCCCTTTAGGCAATATCATTCCTGAATTTAATGACGCCGTTTATAATAGCAATTGGGAAGAAGCCTACGAACTATTAAGTGTGACCAATAATTTTCCGGAGTTTACAGGACGTATATGTCCTGCACCTTGTGAGAGCGCTTGTGTACTAGGTATCAATCAACCTGCTATTGCTATTGAAGAAATTGAAAAGCATATCATTGAAATCGCTTTTGAAAAAGGATTTGTTACACCCAAAAACCCAAACATAAGAACGGGTAAAAAAATTGCAGTAATTGGTTCAGGCCCTGCAGGACTCGCCACTGCTGCTCAATTAAATTATGCAGGACATTATGTTACAGTTTTTGAAAGAGATGATGCACCTGGAGGTCTTTTAAGATATGGTATCCCAGATTTTAAATTAGAAAAATGGGTGATTGATAGACGCATTCAATTATTAGAACAAGAAGGTGTGGTATTTAAATGCAATACGCATGTGGGTGTTACTATAAAAATAGATGATATTATTAGTGAACACCATGCTGTTGTTATTGCAGCAGGTTCAACCATTCCAAGAGATTTAGAAATTCCAGGAAGAGCATTAGAGGGCGTATATTTTGCGATGGACTTTTTAAAGCAACAAAATAAAAGAGTTAGCAATAAAGAAGTTGTTGGAGATGCAATACTTGCAACAGGACAAAATGTAGTTGTTATAGGCGGTGGTGACACAGGAAGTGATTGTGTAGGCACTTCTAATAGACAAGGTGCTTTATCAGTTACACAATTAGAGCTTATGCCAAAACCACCAGTGTCCCGCACAAACGTTATGCCTTGGCCTACTTACCCGATGACCTTAAAAACTTCAAGTTCACATGAAGAAGGAGCCTACAGAGAATGGGCTGTACTAACCAAACGTTTTGTTGGTGAAGCTGGAAAACTTACAGGTATCGAACTTGTTGACATCACTTGGAAAGCATCTACTCCGGACAAACCAGCCAGATTTGAAGAAGTTGAGGGGACAACAAGAATTATTCCTTGTCAAAAAGCATTTTTAGCGATGGGCTTTTTGCATCCACAACATAAAGGCTTTATTGATGATGTAGGTCTAGCGCTAGATGCTAGAGGTAATGTATTCGCCAATGAAACCGACTATGAAACAAGCATCAGCAAGGTGTTTGCGGCCGGAGATGCCAGAAGAGGACAATCATTAGTGGTATGGGCCATTAGCGAGGGCCGCGAGTGTGCTAGAAAGGTGGATGAGTTCTTAATGGGTTCCTCATCACTAGAATCTAAAGACAAAAGCTACTTAATTAATATATAATTTATTTTTAAATATATTATGCCCAATGCCTGATTTTAAATTAAATCAGGCATTTTTTATGAAATAAACATTGGTAAAGGCAAATATTCTTCTCATTATACTCAAAACACTATACACATTAAATAAATTTACATGTTTATATTTATTAAAATAATAATGTAATTAAATTAATAATTTAGATTTTAATATTACATAAGGTATTTTAATATGTATCAGAAAAAGCTAAACGTATATAATGTAGCACCATTTTTAGTATTACTAATTGTTGCTATTCTAGCCATATTTACGCCCCCTGAATTAAGTTTCCAAGACAATGTAGGCGCCTATAATGGAGCAGACATTGCTTGGATCTTAATGGCTACCGCACTGGTATTCTTAATGACCCCGGGGCTTGCCTTTTTTTATGGCGGTATGGTACACCGCAAAAATGTTATTTCAACCATGATAAAAAGTGTGGTTGCAACAGGTGTTGTAACCATCATTTGGGTAACTGTTGGGTATAGTTTATGTTTTGGGGATTCGATAGGTGGTTGGATTGGAAATCCAACTTCGCATTTATTCATGAAAGGTGTTATGAGTGGAAAACCATGGAGCCTTGCCCCTACTATTCCACTTGGTTTATTTGCACTATTTCAACTGATGTTTGCGATAATTACACCAGGACTTGTAGTAGGTGCTGTTGCAGAAAGAGTAAAGTTTACTTCTTATATTTTATTCATTGTTTTATTTAGCTTATTCGTATACGCGCCAATTGCGCATTGGACATGGCATCCAGAAGGATTTTTATTTAAAATGGGCGCATTGGATTTTGCAGGCGGAACGGTGGTTCACATTTCTGCAGGTTGTGCAGCACTTGCTGGTGCACTTGTATTAAAACGCAGAAAAGCGCATGTAGAACAAAGAGAAATTCCTCCAGCAAATATTCCATATGTTTTAATTGGCACCGGTTTATTATGGTTTGGGTGGTTTGGTTTTAATGGTGGATCGGCACTAGGTGCAAATGCACTTGCTGTAACTGCATTTGTAACAACCAATACAGCTGCAGCATCTGCTGGATTATCATGGATGTTTTTTGATGTGATGCGTGGTAAAAAACCATCGGTACTTGGTTTTTGTATTGGAGCAGTAGTAGGACTTGTTGCCATTACACCATCGGCCGGATTTGTTGCAGTTCCACAAAGTATTTTTATTGGTTTTGTAACTGCTATCATTTCAAATTTAGCAGTTTACTATAAGTCAAAATCTAAATTAGATGACACACTAGATGTATTTCCATGTCATGGTGTTGGTGGCATGGTTGGTATGTTAATGACTGGAATATTTGCAACTAAATCTGTGAATGCCGCTGGCGCAGACGGTTTACTGTATGGCAACACCACCTTTTTTTTAACACAATTAAAAGCACTATTCATTGTAGTTGGCTATAGCTTTTTAGTATCACTTCTTATTTTTAAGGTAATAAGTCTCATGCTTCCACTTCGCGTAAGCCAAGAAGAAGAAGAAATTGGATTAGACGCCACACAACACGATGAAAAATATGGCAGAAACCCACATAAAATTTAATGCATGAAACTCAAAAATTCGTTTTAATAGTTCAGTAATAGCAAGCAATCGAAAAAAGTGGCGGTTCCATTTATTGGGCCGCCATTTTTAATGGTACATATTAGAATATTGCTTAAGTTAGCACCTATGAATTGGGGGATTCGAACAATCAGATACATATATAGCGTTTACGCACTTCTTACTTTTGTTTTAGTGATGCTTGTGCTCATGCCCTTTGTTTTTGTATCACTCTCATTTGGCCGAGTAAAAGGCGGAAATTACATTTATCATTTGTGTAAAATATGGGCTTCGGTATGGTATGTTTTTTTAGGCGTAAGGCACCAAGAAATTCATGAAATAGAACACGAAAAAAGCCAGCAATATATTTTTATTGCGAACCACAATTCTTACATGGACATCCCTCCTATTGTATTAATTGCACATAGTCCACTTCGTATATTAGGGAAATATGAATCATCAAAAATTCCATTATTTGGATGGATGTACAAACAAGCTGTAATACTTGTTGACAGGAGTAACCCAGAAAGAAGATCACAAAGTGTGCGTGAATTGAAACAAGCCATCGCGGATGGATTATCCATTTTTTTATTTCCCGAAGGAACATTTAACGAATCGGAACAACCCCTTAAATCATTTTTTGATGGTGCATTCCGAATTGCGATTGAAACCCAAACCCCCATCAAGCCACTCTTATTTATTGATACCATCGAGCGCATGCATTTTAGTTCGGTATTTTCTATAACACCGGGCAAAAGCAGGGTGGTTTATTTAGCGGATATTCCTGTAGCCGGATTAACCCTAGAAGACTTACCCGCGCTAAAAGCAAAAGCCTATCTGTTAATGGAAGAAGGCCTCAAAAGATACCGCAAATACCCAACCGTTTTAAGCGTATTTTAGCAAAAAATTGGGCCCTTGTTCGCAGAAATCATTATACCACTTGCTTTACCTAAAAACTACACATGGGCCATCCCTGCTAGGTTTCAGGCACTCGTAAGCCCTGGTATCAGAGTTGAAGTATTACTAGGCAGAAACAAAAAATATGCAGGTATCATTAAAAAAATTACCCTCGAAAAGCCTGCTGCTTTTGAACCCAAAGAAATTTTACAAGTAATAGATGAAACACCCATCCTACACCCTACGCAACTTGAATTTTGGGAGTGGATTGCTTCCTATTATATGTGTACAGAGGGTGAAGTAATGCAAGCGGCCGTGCCAGCCAATTTAAAATTAACCAGTGAGAGTATTTTAATTTGGAACGAAGACCGAACACTTGATTTTTCTGATTTAAGTGATAACGAATATGTGGTAGCCGAAGCACTGCATATTAAAAAGGAACTCAGACTCTCGGAAGTACAGCAATTGGTGGACAGTTCACATGTGTATCCACTCATCAAAAAATTGATAGAAAAAGAAGTATGCTTTATTTGGGAAGCATTAAAAGATAAATACAAAGCAAAAAGGGAAACCTTTATTCGTTTATCAGATGCCTATAAAACTGAAGCTGCGCTTGAAACGCTTTTAAATAACTGGACCAAAGCGCCCAAGCAAATGGAACTGCTCCTCGCATTTATGCATTTGCAAAAGACAGCATCAGAAGTGATTCAATCGGAGCTCTTAAAAAAATCGGGAGCTAGTGCTGCACAATTAAAAGGTCTCATAGAAAAAGGGATATTAATAGCCGACAAAAGAGCCGTAGACCGTTTTAATTATGGAATTGACAATACCGAATTAGAAAACACATACACCCTATCTGAAGCACAAACAAATGCCTACAATAGCCTCGTTACTTTATTTGATACCAAACCCGTTTGCTTACTACATGGCGTAACCGCTAGTGGTAAAACCCAAATTTATATTAAACTCATAGAATCCTTTATAGCAAAGGGCCAGCAGGCATTATACATGCTTCCTGAAATTGCTTTAACGGCACAAATGATACGTAGGTTACAGTTTTACTTTGGTGATAAAATAGCTATTTACCATTCTAAATTTAATGCCAACGAAAGAGTAGAAATTTGGAACAAAGTAAATACGGGACAAATAAAAATTGTGCTAGGCGCTAGGTCTGCCCTATTATTACCATTTAAAAATTTAGGACTCATTATTGCCGATGAAGAGCATGATCCTTCTTATAAACAACAAGACCCTGCACCACGTTACCATGCAAGAGATGCTGCCATCTATTATGCAACACTATTTAATGCCAAAGTATTACTTGGTAGCGCCACCCCTTCTATAGAAAGTTATTACAACGCACTGCAACATAAATTTGGACTCGTTACATTACAAGAACGCTTTGGAGCAGCTACACTTCCCACCATTGATATTATCAATGTTCAAAAATTACCTAAAAAAGGAAAAGTAGCACTCACCGAACCTCTTATAGAAGCCATTAAAGAAACACTGGCAAAAAATAAGCAAGTGATTTTATTTCAGAATAGAAGAGGCTATGCCCCCTATATGATTTGTGATACCTGCGGATGGATTCCACAATGTAAACAGTGCGACGTAACCCTCACCTACCACAAAGCAAAAAATACATTAACCTGTCATTACTGCGGCAGCAATTATCCGGTTGTAAACCAGTGCGCCGCCTGTGGTAGCAATCAATTCACCCAAAAGAATTTTGGAACTGAACAAATACAAGAACTCTTATCGGAACTATTACCAGATGCGCGCATCGCACGAATGGATCATGATAGTGTAAAAGGAAAAAATGAACACGACGCCCTTATTAAATTATTTGAACAACGCGCCATTGATATTTTAGTGGGCACACAAATGGTGGTAAAAGGGCTAGACTTTGAACACGTTAATTTAGTAGGCATTATTGATGCCGATGGCATTTTAAGTTTCACAGATTTTAGGGTCAATGAAAAAGCTTATCAACTTATGGAACAAGTAAGTGGTAGAGCTGGCCGTAAAGATGATCAAGGAAAAGTACTGATACAAGTAAGCCAGGCCAATCATCCCGTGCTTCAATTTGTGCAGCAGCACAATTATCCGGCCCTATTTAATTTTGAAATTGACAACCGACAAGAATTCAACTATCCTCCGTTTTCAAGAATCATACTTATAACCTGTAAGCACGTAGATAAAAACGTTGCTCAGGAGGCTGCTAATATATTAATGCGCGGCTTGAGTAGTAGTTATGGGAAATATATTACTGGACCAGCACAACCCGTTGTAGACCGCATTAGAAACCAATACCTATGGGAACTACTTTGTAAAATTCCAAAACAACAAGTAAGTATTGGAACTTTTAAAACGAGGTTGCAGCAACAAATTTTGATACTGCAAACCAATAAAAGGTACCGCTCGGTGAGCATTGTTATCAATGTAGATCCGCTTTAAATGTTTAGCTGCGCTAGATATTTTAGCGATCTTGATATTTATGCGATCATAATTTTACAACTGAACAAAAATTTTGACAAAAAAAAGAGCTGCCGTAAGGCAGCTCTTTTAGTATAAAAAGTATTACTGTATTAGTAGTTTAACTTTAATTCAACTCTTCTATTAGCAGCACGTCCTTTTGCAGTTTTGTTATCAGCAATTGGATTCTTAGAACCAAATCCAGCTACCATAATTTTAGCTGCATCAACTTTACCTTTTGTAGTAAGGTAAGTTTGAACGCTCTTAGCACGGTTTTCAGATAAAGGATCATTGATTGCATCAGTACCTGTGTTATCACAATGGCCTTCTACAGTTAATTTTAAGTTAGCATCTTCATTTAAAGCTTTTGCTACTTTATTTAATCCTTTGAAAGAACTAGAAGCTAATTTAGCACTACCTGTTACGAAAGTAATTTTTTTAGCACCATCAGTAACTGTTTTAGCTACTTCTTGCTTGATAGCAGGACAACCATTGTTTTCCTTTACACCAGCAAGTGTTGGACACTTATCTTCTTCATCATTAACACCATCTTTATCAGTATCTGGTACAGGACAACCTTGGTAACGTGCAACACCTGCAACTGTAGGACATTTGTCTTCTTCATCATTGATGCCATCTTTGTCAGTATCAGGGATAGGACAACCTTGGTATTTAGCTAAACCTTTTACAGTTGGGCATTTATCGTTTTCGTCATTTACACCATCACCGTCTGTATCAGGTACAGGGCAACCATCATATTTTGCAACACCTGCAACTGTAGGACATTTGTCTTTGCTGTCAACCAAACCATCATTATCGCTATCTTTTTCAGGAGCTGGTGGAGGTGGTGGTGCTACTTTTACTGGCTCTGGCTTATCCTTAATTGGAGAAACGATACCAATATTGTATGACAAATGATTTGTTGCTAAAGTTGACATTGCAGTTCTGTGCACAAAGTTTGTAGTTAAGAAATTATCATTTCCTAACTTAACTTGTAAGCCAACTCCAATTGGAGCGTAAGTAGCAAAATAAGTGCCTCCGTAGATAGATGCACCAGCACCTATTGTAAAGTAAGGAACTATTAAATAATTATCTTTTAACATTTTAACGTTAATAGCAACATCTGTTTCAAGTAATAATCTTTTAGCAGCAGGAACAGCTATACCTGATTTTGCTCTAAACGGATATCTTACAGAAGCAGCACCAACGCTAACTTGTAAATCAACATATTCATTAAGACCCTCGATGTACTGAAAAGACATACCTGGATCTAGATCCTTAATTTTAGTCCATTGGTTATTGGTTAATACAGATGACGCTGAACCAGCACCAATTAAACCTGCAGTAGTTACATCTTGCAATAGAAAATGGAACCCAAGTGATGGTCTTTTTTTATAACTGATTGGGGTAGTTTGTGCAGTTGCAGAAACAGCCATTCCAATCACGATTAAAGAAAAGAGTAATTTCTTCATAAACAGTTTTTTATTAATTATTGCAAAAATACAAGCTGAAACTGATTTTGAGAAAAAATTAATCAAAAACTAGGGTATTAATTTACCCCAATCGGTGTAAAAACTACTTATTAGCCAGTTTTTCTACTTTTTGCACCAAAACCTTGCCTATTCCATGCTTAAATATTCCAATTTCTTTGGCTGCTACACTTGTTAAATCAACGATTCTACCCTTTTTAGACATGGATTTTGCCATACGGTCATTAATCTTAACAATCACAAATAAATTGTTCTTAGGGTTCAGCACCTTTACATAGACACCTAGCGGAAAATAATTACTGGCTGCAGTGTACTTTGCATGGCTAAATTTGGCACCAGTTGCTGTTTTTCTACCTTCAAATTTTAGGCTATAATAGCTTGCAGTTCCTTTTTTTACAGGACCAACAGTTTTGTAAGAAACATCCTGGAAAACGAGCATTGTAGATGTATCGTTTATACGCTGATCTTGTGCCCGCAAACCCACAAAAGGAATCGCAAATAGCAAAATCATAAGGTATTTTAAGATGCTTGGCATGTACTTAAAGTTACAAAAAATAAGGCTGATTCGTAAATAATTAGAAAATATATGCCCAAATGTTTCAATTATAAATTGAAACAAACGTCACAATAAAATGAAAATCAGTAATTTAGATAGATTCAGCTTTTACAACTGCTGATACATTAATAGGGCCATGAATATGCGGAAATACCTCGTTAATGGAGGTCGCCAGTTCAAAAATAAGAGGGCTTGTTACTTTAGATTTTTCGATGGTAAGTTTTACTAAATTGGTTTGACCCTTGTAATAACGGTCTAGCACACCAGCAACCTGATCTTGGGTACTGCAATGAATAAATCCTTCAGTTGCTAAACTGTCGGCAGTATAAGCACCCTCAGTTTGTGCTTTCTCCCAAGCTGCGGCCGTAGTAATATGGTAAATGTAACCTGACTCCATAAAAATGTTTTAATCCTTGATAATCAAGGGCATTTGCTGCGATCGAAGCATCAAATCCACCAACACCATGGAAGTAACTGCTTCTAAAACAACAGGCACACGAAGTGCAATACACAAATCATGCCTTCCTTTAACGGAAAAAGGTTCTACTATATTGCGCTCCCAGTTCCAGCTTTGCTGTTCTTTGGGGGTTGAAGCAGTAGGTTTTATAGCAATTTTAAAATACAAATCGTTTCCATTGGTGATACCTCCTACTATTCCACCAGCATGATTGGTGCTCGTCTTACCGCTTGCATCCAAAATGGCATCGTTATGGTTTACGCCAAACATTTTTGCAGCAGCAAACCCAGTTCCAAACTCAATACCCCTTACGGCTGGTATAGAAAAAACCGCGTGTGATAACATAGACTCTACCGAATCAAAGAAATGTTCTCCAAGTCCGATTGGTAAATTAGAAGCGGTACAATCAACAATACCACCAATACTATCTTTTGCATCAATGGCTACCTGCAATCCTTTATCAAGGTCAGTTTCACCACCTATTTCTAAAATTTTAGAATGAATTTGTATGCCTCCTGTTGTAGCTAATAGTTTTTTTGCAATCACTCCTGCAGCAACCAAACACACTGTTAACCTACCGCTAAAATGTCCGCCTCCTCTATAATCTTCAAAGCCACCATATTTTGCATGCGCGGTAAAATCGGCGTGGCCAGGACGTGGCACTTCACGGTGTTTATCGTAATCTTCAGATCTTGTATTATTGTTTTCAAATAAAAT
Source organism: Bacteroidota bacterium (assembly GCA_041179065.1). Taxonomy (GTDB): domain Bacteria; phylum Bacteroidota; class Bacteroidia; order Chitinophagales; family Chitinophagaceae; genus Sediminibacterium. Next base: position 9,630 of record JBEGUD010000062.1, read on the forward strand.
TGTAATGGGCGCCCCGGTTGTAAATCCTTTAAAAATACCTGATTTAAAAATGGGTAAATCGTCTTCCTTTCTGGGCGTTGTACCTTTTTGGACACCTCCTTTTCTTCTTTCGGTATCTTCTATAAAGTCTGATTCTTGAATTGGCAATCCAGCAGGACATCCATCAATAGTAATGCCCACACAAGCACCATGCGACTCGCCAAAAATATGTACTCGAAATAAATGTCCAAAGGTATTCATGGGTATAAAATTTATGGATGCCGTTTACTTATAATCGACCTCAGCAGAAAGATACGAAAGGTCTTTGAAAAAATTAGGGTACGATTTATTAATCGCATCTGCATCCTCTATTTCTACAACACCATTTGCTTTTAACGCAGCTACTGCACATGCCATGGCAATGCGGTGATCATGTCTCGAATGAACAACACCTCCTGTTACCCCTTTACCCCCTTCGATAATCATTAAATCATCTTGTAGTGTAATGGAAACGCCAAGTTTTTCAAACTCTTCCTGTAATGTTAAGGCTCTATCACTTTCTTTGTGGGCAAGTCTACTCACACCTTCAATCACTGTTTTTCCTACACAAAAAGAGGCAAGTGCAACAAGTGGTGGAAATAAATCGGGACAATCGGTAGCATTAAAATGAAAAGCTTTTAGTGGTAGCGGCGCAATTTCTATTCTTGTAGGCTGTATAGAAATTTGACAACCAGCATCGATAAGGGCTTGTAAAACGGCTTTATCGGCCTGCGTAGAAAAAGGATCTAAACCTTCTACAACAATGCCTCCAGCAATCGCACCAGCAACGAGTAAAAAAGAAGCACCACTCCAATCTCCTTCTACTTGATACGTAACAGTTGAATTGTCAAGTGCATTATTAGGTGCTTTAAAAACAAACAGCTCATGATTGATACAATCTACATGCCAACCAAAATGATTCATTACAGCAAGTGTAAGATCGATGTAGGGTTTGCTTTTTAAATTGGTAACCGTAATGGCACAATCTGCTGCACCAGCTCCTCCATAGGCCATTAATAGTCCTGTTAAAAACTGAGAACTAAGAGAGCCGTCTACGGTAATATTTTGAGGCTTAATGGGCCCTTGAATTTGAAGCGGTAATTTACCCCCATCAGATGTTATGGAAACACCTATTTGTGGTAAAATTTCATCAAAAAAATGCATGGGTCTAGTTGTTAAGCTACCCATACCTGTTATTGTAATTGGACTACTACTTAATGCAGCAATCGGCGTAAACATTCTAATGCCTAGACCACTCTCTCCACAATTAATGGTGCTACTCCCTGGCTTAACACCACCAGAAACAATATGCAAATGTCCATTATCCAATTTGGTAACAACAGCACCTAGTTTTTGAATTACTTCTATGGCAGCAACATCATCATTACTAACGCCCGGATTGATAATAACCGTTTGGCCATTTCTTATGAGCGCAGCCGCACAGGCACGCTGCATGCTACTTTTACTAGCAGGCGCTGTAATGGTTCCAGTAATTGTAGAAGGGGTTACACGCGCTTTCATCATGACTGAATCCCTTTTAATATTTTTTCTAGTGTGACAAATGGAATGGTATGAATAA
>JBEGUD010000063.1:0-4077 GCA_041179065.1 Bacteroidota bacterium
AAGATCAACACTAGGTTATAATAAAGCAACCAGTGATTATGATATTGCAGTTCCTAATTTGAGTAATATTTTTGAAAATACATTCAATGCAAATAGGGTTACTGTCAATTACCGTATTCAAAATGCTAAATATAATTTTAGTATTGGATCTGGATTGCAAGTAGGAGATTTAGTAAGTAAAAACATTAGTACCAATGTTAATTTAAAGCAACACTTTGTAAATTTATTTCCATCTGCCAACTTCAGATATGATTTTACAAAGGCAAAAAATATGAGATTCTTTTACAATGGCCGTACGTCACAACCTAGTGCTGAGCAGCTACAACCAGTTATTGATAATAGCAATCCACTCCTTATTAGAACGGGTAATCCTAATTTAAAGCAACAGTTTTCGCATTCATTTAGATTCCTATTTAACTCCTTTGATATTTTTACGCAAAAAATAATCTTTGCAACCCTTAGTGGTAGTTTTATTGAAAATGATATACAAAATTCAACCACAATATCTGGTGGCGGTGTACAAACCATTAAGCCGGTAAACTTAAGTGGCACGTATAATATCAATGGATTTTTCAACTATGGATTCCCTATCAAAAAGCCAAAGAGTAATTTAAACTTAATGGCGAATGTTTCACGCAATCAAACTCAAACGCTGGTAAATAGCATTAGTAATTTTACGCGCAATACCAATTTGGGTGGAACGATTTCTTGGACAACCAATATTAAAGAAGGGTTTGACATGAACTTCTCTTCTAATTCAAATTTGACAATGGCTAGATATACGCTACAGCCTCAACAAAATGGAGACTTCTTTAGTCAAACAGTTTCTACCGAAGCAACCATTTATTCGAAGAGCGGTTGGGTTTTATCTACCGACTTTGATTATATCTATAATGCGGGAAGAAGTGAAGGTTTTAATACAAGTATCCCACTTTGGAATGCAAGCTTATCTAAGCAAATGCTAAAAAATAAAGCAGGTGAATTAAAGTTTTATGTGTTTGACTTATTAAATCAAAACATAAGCATCTCTAGAAACGTAACGAGTAACTATATCCAAGATTTACAAACGCGCGTTTTAAAACGTTACTTCATGATTAGCTTCACCTATAATTTGCGCAAATTTGGAGCAGCACAAGGGCCTCAAAATCCAATGATGAAAATGATGCAAATGCCAGGAGCAGAGCGTCAAATGAATAATATGATGCGTACTTATAGAGGTGGTGGCATGTAAATAAACCTATACTATTTCGAAAAGGCTACTCCTAAACCGGGTAGCCTTTTTTAATGCTTACAACCGTTAGTAAAAATGAGGATTTTTTGTGGAAAACCCCCTATTTTACTGCAAACTAACCTATTTTTACACCTTCAAAAGAAATCAATACGCTTAGGTGAAAATGAATTTTCAATATAGAAACTCAATATACCTCTCAACCTCTATTTGTTTGGGGTCTGTTTCTGTGGCTAGGCTTGTGGTCCGATCGCGACGTGGATGCTGATAGGACGAGCAACTGGCACTTGCCCCTATCAGTGAAAAAATCCCCAGTTTAATTTTTCATTTTCTTTTTCTACAATTTTAATTGAAGGCGTTGGAACAAAAAATAATTGTTCGCGTAGCAAATGCTAGCGACGTTACATATGCTCAAACCATTACAGACGAAATGGAATCTTCTGCAAAAGCCAGAGGTACTGGTATTGCCAAAAGAAGTCCTGAATACGTTGCAAAAAAAATGGAAGAGGGCAAGGCGGTCATTGCTATTGAACAAGATGGTACATGGGTAGGATTTTGTTATATAGAAGTTTGGGGGCACGAAACATTTGTTGCCAATAGTGGACTCATTGTAGCGCCTGCGCATAGAAAAAGTGGCGTTGCAAAACTCATCAAGCAAACCATTTTTAATTTATCAAAAGAGCGGTATCCAAATTCAAAAATATTTGGTTTAACAACGGGGCTTGCTGTTATGAAAATCAATAGTGACCTGGGTTACGAGCCTGTTACCTATAGTGAATTAACAGATGATGAAGAGTTTTGGGCAGGTTGTAAAAGCTGCGTGAACTATGAAATTTTGCAAAGTAAAGAACGAAAAAACTGTATGTGTACGGCCATGTTATATGACCCCGCCGATCACTACACGACACAAGAAACGTCGGCAGAATTTAAAAGTAATTCCAAAATTTACGAACGCTTTATGAAACTCAAGCAAAGTAGTTTGTTACAATGGTTTAGGAAAAAAGAAAAGAATACAAGCAATAAACATTCAATCGAAAAAAAATAATAAAATGGCAAGTGAATTACATCAAGTAAAGGGGGGCGATAAAGTGGTACTCGGATTTAGCGGAGGTTTAGACACGTCTTATTGCGTTAAATATCTAACCGACGAAAAAGGCTATGAAGTACATAGTGTAATTGTGAACACTGGTGGTTTTTCGGAAGAAGAATTAAAAAATATTGAAGCCCATGCTTATAATTTGGGCGTAAAAACACATACGACTATTGATGCCGTTACCTCTTACTATGATAGCATTATCAAGTATTTGATTTATGGTAATGTGCTTAAAAACAACACGTACCCACTCAGTGTTAGTGCTGAGCGTTTAAGTCAGGCACTCCATATTGCTGAACATGCTAAAAAAATGAATGCAACAGCGGTGGTGCACGGAAGTACCGGTGCTGGTAATGATCAGGTTCGATTTGATATGGTTTTTCATATCATGATTCCTGGTGTTACCATCATTACCCCAATTAGAGATATGCAACTTAGTAGAGAAGATGAAATTGCCTATTTGAAGTCTAAGGGGGTTAACATGAACTTTGAAAAAGCGGCATATTCAATCAATAAAGGGCTTTGGGGCACCAGTGTTGGTGGTAAAGAAACATTAACGTCTAAGGGCATGTTACCAGAATCTGCTTGGCCAACACAGGTAACAGCTGCAGGAACTGAAGAAGTGAGTTTGCATTTTGAAAAAGGTGCATTAACCATGATTAATGACAAACGTTTTGATCATCCAACAAAAGCCATTCAATATTTACAAACCATTGCTGGTGCGTATGGCATTGGACGCGATATCCATGTTGGCGATACCATTATTGGCATTAAGGGACGTGTTGGCTTTGAAGCAGCATCGCCCATGGTTATTTTAAAAGCGCATCATGCACTTGAAAAACATGTGTTAACCAAGTGGCAGTTAAATTGGAAAGATCAATTGGCACAGTTTTATGGTAACTGGTTACATGAAGGACAAATTATGGATCCGGTAATGCGTGACATCGAAGCTTATTTAGAAAATGCCCAAGAAAATGTAACGGGTACGGTATTTGTACAACTTCATCCCTATCGTTTTACGGTAATTGGGATTGAATCTGCATTTGATTTAATGAGTAGCAAGTTTGGTAAATATGGTGAAATGAATAGTGGCTGGTCTGGTGAAGACGTTCGTGGTTTTTCTAAAATATTTGGTAACCAAACTTCTATTTACCACAGCATTAAAAATAGCCAATCATGAAAAAAATAAATGTTGGTATAGCAGGTGGTGCGGGATATACTGGTGGAGAATTATTAAGAATATTAGTCCGCCATCCGCAAGTAAACATTGCATTTATTCATAGCAGTAGTAATGCGGGTAAGCCTGTAGTTGCAGTGCACTCAGATTTAGTAGGTGATACGGATCTTATTTTTACCAATACTTTTTTGGACAATATCGATGTTTTGTTTTTATGCGTAGGACATAACGAGGCAAAAAAATTATTAGCAGAACAAAACATAGCAGCGTCAGTATCTATTATTGATTTATCACAAGATTTTAGACTTGCTGCAAATGCTACAATTGCGGATAGAACTTTTTTGTATGGATTGCCAGAACTCAATCGTGAAAAAATTGCAACTGCAAAAAACATAGCAAACCCCGGATGTTTTGCTACGGCTATTCAACTTGCTTTATTGCCACTTGCGAAATCAGGTCTCTTGCAAGATATTTATACAACAGGTATTACAGGCTCAACGGGCGCGGGACAATCTTTAAGTGCAACCTCTCATTTTAGTTGGCGCGCTAATAATATACAGGCCTATAAAACGCTCGATC
>JBEGUD010000064.1:0-10180 GCA_041179065.1 Bacteroidota bacterium
AAAATTGGATACCAGTTCAATAAAAATGGATGGGTACATTATGCGAGTTACGCCATAGGAAACAAAGAGCCCAACAGAGATGACTTTGAAGTAGGTGCTGCAACACAACCCAAACCTGAAAAATTACAAGATTTAGAAGTAGGCCTCGAAAAAAGAAATAAAAAAACAACCTGGACTGCTAACTTATATTACATGCACTACAAGGATCAACTCGTATTAACCGGAAAAATTAACGATGTAGGTGCATACACCAGAATGAATGTACCTAACTCTTACAGACTGGGCATTGAGCTCATGCACACAACGATACTCACTAGTAAATTACAATTGTCTAGCAACGTAACATTTAGTAGAAATAAAATAAAATCATTTACGGAGTTTATTGACAACTATGATACTGGTGGTCAGGATGCTATTACAAGAAACAATACTGACATTGCGTTTTCACCAAATTTCATTGCTGCTGCTACCCTTGCATACAAACCCGTAAAACAATGTACAATTGAACTACAAACAAAATGGGTAGGTAAACAATATTTAGACAACAGTTCTTTACAAGAAAGAGCATTAGATGCATTTGCCAATCAGGACATTAGCGCAAGCTACGAGTTTGCTAAAAAAGCAAATCGTTCTTTCCTATTAACAGCAAGGATTAACAATATTACCAATCAGAAATATATACCAAATGGCTATAGCTATGCATACGTATATGGAGGTGAAACCATTACAGCTAACGGCTACTATCCAATGGCAACCATCAATTATTTAATTGGAATTACAATAAAATTCTAGCATTTTTCTTTCCAGGCAAGCATGCCACCTGTTACGTTTACCACGTCTGTAAAGCCCATGGTTTCTAGCAGTAAGCATGCTTGTCCACTTCTATTACCACTTCTACAATAGAAGTATACTTTTTGATTTTTAAGTTCTTCGATTTCATCAATTTGCATGCTTTGAACATTGCCAAGTGGCAATAACAATCCACCAATATTAAATTCGGCGTGTTCATGCGGCTCACGAACATCCACTAAATTAATTTTTTCACCAGCGTCGAGTATTTCTTTGAGTGCTTCTACAGAAATTGTTTGCATATAAAACCTATTTAATTTTTAATGGATGGACCGCTTATAGAATCTTTAGGCGGCGGTGTATTACTTAAATATAAATCTATGAGTTGTCCTTGTCTAATTTTATTAGGAATAGGCATCCCCGTCAAAGAATCTAGTTTAGTAGATAAATAACCAGGCGTTTGTCTGAACACAAAAGAAGCAGCAGAATCTTTGATAGTCTCCAAAGACAACACAGATCCAACATTAATGCGCTGTATTGACAACTGATTTAACGCTTCGGTATAGGTAAGACCCACTAGGTTTGGCATATCTGTTTCTTCACCACCAACGCCCGTTCCAATGACCAAACTAATGGTGGAACCCAGCGGAATTTTAACTCCCTGTGCAATGGGTACGCCATTAAAAAGTTGATCGAGTACGGCGTTACGTGCAAAATCAGGCTTGTAGCTTACTGCTCCAAGTTTTAGTTGCAAACTTTGCAAATACAACTCAGCACTTTTAAGAGAAAAACCAACAAGTGAAGGCATTTCAACTTGAGGAGGCACCATCCTATTAATGGTTAAATAAATGGTTCTGCCAGCTTTTACAACTTCATCCGCTTCTGGCGTTTGTCTAATAACAGCAAGTTTTGCAACACTATCAACATAAATAGAATCGAGTATCACTACTTCAAAACCTTCCTTTTCTAATTGTTGTTGTGCGGCAATAAAACTTTGGCCTACCACAGAAGTTACTTTAGCAGTTTTACCATATCCTGTAATCCAACCGAGTGATAAAAAAAATAGTATGAGTAAAAAAAACATCCCCCCAATACCAATGAGTATGTTTTGCCATAAAGGCTTTTGTACTATTTTTTGTATTAGGTTTTTCATGTACGAATTAATTAAGCGATGCTTCTATGATTGAAGTATAAAAATCTTGTAAGCTCATGCCCATTGCTTTTACTTGTTGCGGAATCACACTAGCCGCAGATTGGCCCGGCACCGTGTTTACCTCTAACATATAAGGCAACCCTTTTTGTTCATTGTAAATAAAATCGACACGCACCACTCCCCTACAATTTAAAACTTCATACACACGTTTAGCAGCAGCTTCTAATTGAGACTGCATCGTCTCAGAAATTAAAGCAGGTGTGGTTTCAATACTCTTGCCCTGGTACTTTGCTTCAAAATCAAAAAATTCGTTGGAAGTTTCAATTTCAGTAATAGGCAATACCTGCAAAGCGCCATTGGTTTTAAAAACACCAATGGTAAATTCTCTACCACTAATAAATTCTTCTACGAGTACTTGCGTATCTTCTTTAAAAGCCTTTTCTAGTGCAGGCGCCAGCGCATCTGCAGTAGTAACTTTACTCATACCAATACTACTTCCACCGTTATTTGGCTTTACAAAAACAGGAAGTTGTAATTTGGCTAATATATTTTCTGGAGAAACGGGTGTGTGCTTAAATAAGTGCATGGAGTTAGCAACTGATATGCCACCAAATGCAGCCACTGCAACCGTATAACGTTTATTAAAAGTTAATGCAGAAGTAGCCGCATCGCAACTAGTATATGGAAGGCCAAGCATATCAAAGTAGCCTTGTAATTTTCCATCTTCACCGGGCGTTCCATGAATACATAAAAGCACCACCTCAAAATTAATTTTGCTACCCCCATCCGTAATAGAAAAATCATCTCTATTTACTTTTTGAGGCGCACCATTTTCTGGGGTATACCACCACCCTGAAGGGTTGATATCTATTTGATATACCTCAAACTTATTTCGGTCTAAATTACTATTTACGGTGATAGCACTCTTATAACTAATTTGCGCTTCACCACTTAAACCACCGGTAACCAGTGCTACTTTTTTTTTCATAAACCCTTTTGAATTAAAAGAAAATTAGAGGTGTAGCTTGTCTTTTTTAGAAAGCAATTCTTCTACGGTTTCTTTGTACATATCATCAGGTACACAACAATCTACAGGACATACTGCAGCACATTGTGGTTCTTCATGAAAACCTTGACACTCAGTACATTTATTAGGGGTAATATAATAGGTATCTACACTGATAGGTGAAAGTCTAGCATCTGTTGCAACAGCACTACCATCCATTAATGTAAAACTCCCTTTTACAGAAGTTCCATCAGCGATGGCCCACTCTACCCCACCTTCGTAAATTGCGTTATTTGGACACTCGGGTTCACATGCCCCGCAGTTGATACATTCGTCTGTAATTTTAATAGCCATATTAAATGGTTTTGTTTGGGTTACTGAATTTACATTTGCAGTATCAAAAATACGGCCGACAAATGATTTTACAAGAACGAATTGAAATACTTAACAAATTAAGTGCCTATATGGCCGGAAATGAGCCAGAATGGGCCGAAGCAAAGGAAAGAGCTGCCCGTGAAAACCCCTGGTTTGCCCCCGAATTCATTGAAAAAGCGGTGAATTCGATCACAAATAGCTTTTTGGACCCCAAATTGCTAACCAACTGGGCGGCTCAATACCATGTGCCAGACCAGCAAAGCCAGCCTAAAAAAGTGGGCTTGGTAATGGCCGGCAACATCCCGCTTGTAGGCTTCCACGATTTTTTATCGGTGTTTATATCAGGGCATATCGCTGTTATAAAACCCTCTTCAAAAGATGAAATTTTAATAAAACATATTGTCTCGGAACTTATTAAAATGGATGCGCGTGTTTCCAGCATGGTATTTTTTGCGCCACAACTTGCTGGACTTGATGCCTACATCGCAACTGGCAGTAATAATAGCAGCCGCTATTTTGATTATTATTTTGGCAAATTTCCAAACATTATAAGACGCAATAGAACATCGGTAGCTATTATTGATGGCACCGAAACAGCTGCCGAGCTTGACTTATTAGCAGATGATATGCAAACGTATTTTGGACTGGGTTGTCGAAATGTTACGCAGTTATTTGTACCTACCAACTATGATTTTATTCCACTTTTAACGGCGTTAAAAAAATACGAATACTACCTAGATTTTCATAAGTACAAGCACAATTACGACTACCATTTGGCGCTTTTAATTATGGGTAATAAATACTATATGAATAATGACTCACTTGTTTTTGCCGAAAACGAAAGCCCATTTTCGCCGGTTAGCCAAGTGCACTATCAGTTTTACAGTGCCCCTGAGGGCTTGAGCCATTTAACCCAAAATACCGATATCCAGTGCATTGTGGGTCATGGCTATATCCCATTTGGAACTGCCCAAGCGCCAAGTTTAACCGACTATGCCGATGGCACAGACACCATGGCATTTTTGCAGACTTTATAAACCCTAGCGTAAAAAATTTGTTAAATAAGACAGGCGGTGAACAGACAAACTTGCAGCTTTGTTTATTTGTACTATAAAGGCATGTAATTTGTAGAACTTTTAAAAAATGTAAAGATGAATATGAATTTCAAAACAGTGGCCGCGGTGGTAGCCATTAGCGCCACAACTACTATTGTAAGTGTTTGGGGAGTAAGTAAATTCAATGCATACCAACAAGCAGGTATTCAAGACCCGGGCAAATTACCTTTTAATTATGTGGGATTTAATAACAACAACGCACCAGCTGTTGCCGTAGATTTTACCCCAGCAGCTACAACTGCAGTTCCAGCTGTAGTGCATATCAAAACAAAAATCAAAGAAAAACAAATTAGTAGCGGCGGTTCACGTGGAAGAAATCCTTTTTCCGATTTCTTTGGTGACGACTTTGGTGACGTTTTTGGCGGCGGTCCACGCGTAATGCCGGAGCAGCGAGCAAGTGGTAGTGGTGTAATCATTACAGAAGACGGCTACATTGTAACCAACAACCACGTAATTGATGGTTCTGATGAAATCAATGTAACACTCGGCAATAAAAAATCTTATAAAGCAACTTTAATTGGCGCAGACCCTAGCACCGATATTGCTGTTATTAAAATAGAAGCAAAGGGACTACCTTATTTAATGTATGGCAATAGTGATGAAGCTAAACTTGGACAGTGGGTTTTAGCCGTTGGCTATCCACTAAGTTTAGATGCTACTGTTACAGCAGGTATCATTAGTGCTAAATCAAGATCTATTGATATCAATAGAAAACAAAGTGATAGACCTGTAGAATCTTTTATTCAAACAGATGCTGCCGTAAATCCAGGTAATAGTGGTGGCGCACTCGTTAATACTACTGGTGAACTCATTGGTATCAACTCTGCCATAGCATCCCCTACTGGTTCTTATGCTGGATACTCTTATGCAATCCCTGTTAACATTGTAAAAAAAGTAGTAACAGATATTGTAAAATTTGGAACCGTTCAACGTGCTTATATTGGTATTAACTTTTTACCAGAAAACGTAACAGACGAACAAAAACAAGCGTACGAAAAAGAGTTTGGTATCAGCATTAAAGAAGGCGAAGGTGTATTTGTAACAGATGTTCCAGCAAATGGTGCAGCTGCAATTGCGGGTATTAAAAAATACGACATCATCACAAAAATTGATGGTGTAAATATTACATCTGGTCCAGAATTACAAGAGCAGGTAGCCAAGCATAAACCAGGAGATAAAGTAGCCATTACTTATAAGAGAGCTGGAAAAGAAAATACCGTTACACTTACTTTAAAAAACAAAGTTGGCAATACCGATATTGTTAAAAATACTTCCATCATCGAAAAATTAGGTGGCACATTTGAAAACCTGGATAAAAAAGTAGCAGCAGCCAACGAAGTAGAAGGCGGTGTGGTTGTTAAAAAAGTAGGCGAAGGATTACTCAAGAAAAGTAGAATGCAGGATGGTTTTGTAATCATCAGCGTAAACGGATCTGAAGTAAAAAGCCTTGAAGAATTAAAGGAAATATTAGCTAAAATTAAATCTGGCGTGGTAAGACTCGAAGGATTTTATCCAGGATTTGAAGGCAGCTATACCTACCCGCTAAACCTTAGTGAGGAATAAGCTGGTACACCAGATATTCACCGGCCTGTAGTTCAAACTTTTCATTGCCTGAAAATGAAAAACGTAGGCCCGAAAATATTTGTTCAAAAGTTCCAGACAGCAAAGGATGACTAATTTCAAAAGCTAGTCTATGATGCTCCGAAATATTGAGAAGCACCAAAACAACATTGTTTTGGTGCTTTTTTATAAAGCCTATAATGCTATTGGGGTATGGCGTTTGGAGCATTTGATTTTGACCAAATACGACTGCATCATTTTGTGCACGAAGGCTTAAAAGCGACTTATAAAACCCATGTAATGTTGGTTCTTTTGTTTGCTGTGACCATGCCAGTTCATCTTTTTCAAAAAATGACAACCGTTTATGGTTGGGGATTTCTTGACCCGAATACACAAGTGGCAACCCACCCCAAGTAGCCGTAAATACAGCCCATGCTTTTGCTGTTACGCCATATTTTTCATACTCTGTTCCGTTCCAACTATTTTCATCATGGTTCGATGTAAAAAATAACTTTTGCGTATTTGCCCCTTCGCTTGCATAGCGTTCAAGTTGTTCCATAACCGGATTTAAACTCGGTTCATACCTATTAATAGAACCACTTGCATGCATAAATGCCCAGGCATATGTTGTATCAAATGCTTCAAAATAACGAGCGTCTTCACACTCTGCTAACCAATAGAGTGGCTTAATATTATCAAGTGATTGTCTTACTTCAATCCAAAAATCGAGTGGCACCAAATGCGCCATATCGCATCTAAAACCATCGATACCAGCAGTATCTACCCAGTAACGCATCGCATCAATCATAGCCTTGCGCATATCCCTGTTATCGAAATTTAAATCAATAACATCACTCCATCCGTTACGCTCTGTAAAATTTCCGTGACTGTCTTGTATGTAAAAGTTCGGATTTGATATAGTCCAAACATGATCCTGACCGGTATGATTAGCTACCCAATCAATAATCACTTTCATACCAAGTTCATGCGCCGCATGTACAACTGCAATAAAATCTTGTTCAGTTCCAAACTCACCATTAATAGCCGTGTAATCACTACAAGCGTAATAACTACCTAATGTACCCAACTTCCCTTTTAAACTTATGGGAGTAATGGGCATGAACCACAAAACGGTAACACCCATATCTGCCAGTCTTGGAAGATGCGCTGCAAAGGAAGCCAATGTCCCCTCTTTGGTATACTGTCTCAGATTTACCTCGTAAATATTTGCGCGGAGCGCCCAAGAAACAGTATTAAATGGCATGCGTTCTAATTTTAGAAAACAAAATAGATAAAAGAAATACGAACACAGCACCAATTACATTAAGCCACAAAAATCCAATGCCAACAATATTATACTTATCTAAACAAAAACAAATAATAACAAATATCTCTCCAACAATAGCCGCCCAAAACACAGCGGTGCCGCCTACTTTTTTAGCATAAAATGCCACTAAAAAAATACCTAAAATAACACCATAAAATAAAGAGCCTAGTACATTAACGGCTTCTATCAAGCTTCCCATACCCGTTGCAAACTGTGCCGTTAAAATGCAAAAGACACCCCAAGCCAAGGTATACCATTTAGATGTTTTATAATCTGTGGCAGATTGCGCAACCGTTGTTCCATCAATTGATTTTGACCGGTACCTTAAATGAAAATCGATAACAGTGCAAGAGGCAAGTGAATTAAGTGCCGCTGCAATAGAACCCCAAGCCGCTAAAAAAATAACGGCAATTAATAAGCCTATAAGTCCTACGGGTAAATAATCTACTACAAAACGTAAAAAAATATAGTTGGTATCATTGACGTCTGCGCCTGGCACAGCAGTTGCAATTACATGCTTATAATTTTTTTGTAATGCCGTTAACGATGCAGCCCCTTGTTGAATTTTACTTTCTAGCGCCGTATCTGTTTTTTTAGTTTGTACAAGCGCCGTATTGAGCTCTAATTGTTTAGCCTGTGCTACCTTAAACTGACCTTGAATAACAGCCAATGAATCTTTGTAAGGTGTAGACCAGGCTTTGGTTTCAACGGTTCTATTAAAAAATATAGGAGACTCTTTAAATTGATAAAACGTAAATAACAAAACCCCTAATAGCAATATTAAAAACTGCATCGGAATTTTTACAACGCCATTTAGTAAGAGTCCTAATTTACTTTCACGATCATTTTTTGCAGTAATATACCTGCCAACTTGCGACTGGTCGGTACCAAAATAAGAGAGTGCTAAAAAAAAGCCACCAATGGTTCCACTAATAATATTATAACGGTCTTTAAAATCAAATCCACTACCGGTATTACCTGTTGTAATAACATTTAATTTGCCCGACACTTCGCCTACTTTTAATGCATCAGAAAACCCAAGACCATCCGGTAGCAGGTGTACCAAATAATAACCCGATACCACCATGCCAATAAATATGATCACAAATTGTAGCTGCTGGGTATAAGCAACTGCTTTGGATCCACCACTAACGGTATATAAAGTAAGCATCCCGCCCATCGCAATATTGGTCCAATAAATATCCCAACCTAGTAGTGACGACAAAATAATAGAGGGCGCATAAATACTAATGCCTGTAGAAAGCCCACGAGATAATAAAAATAAAAAAGAAGTAAAGGTTCTGGTTTTTAAATCGAAGCGCTGTTCTAAAAATTCGTAGGCTGTAAATATTTTTAATTTACTAAACACCGGCACAAACCACACCACAATAACAATCATAGCAAGTGGTAGACCAAAATAATATTGCACAAAACGCATACCATCGGTGTATGCCTGACCAGGTGCCGATAAAAAAGTAATAGCACTGGCCTGTGTACCCATAATACCCAGTAGTACTAAATACCATGGCATAGAACGGTTACTTAAAAAGTAGCCTTCCAAATTTTTTGTAGCATTACTTTTATACAAACCATAAGAAATAATAAGTATAAACGTAACCACCAAAACAACCCAATCAATCAATGACATACAATTATCGTTTTGGTAAAGCAATTAAGTTCGCTAATAATTTATAAGCGCCAGAAACACCTGCTGGCAGTTGTCTAAAAAGTGCTAGGCTCACATAAGCGAAATTACCTTTCCCATATGAACAGGTAATTAAAGACCCATTAGATGATTTTTCATTTTTATCATGCATCGAAAGTGGCGCCACATAACGGGCGTCTATTGCAGTCGCCTGATAGGTACTTCGCTCCTGAATCCATCCATCAAAATCACCAGACGTTATTACATTAGGTGATTGCAAAACAGGATGCGATGGAACCTCAAATACCACTTCAGCATTTTCTTCGGTGACCCTAGACCCACCACTAATTGTAAATGGATAAGGCCCTATTTGTGGTGCTAATCCATTTGCTCCCGTTCTATTGTATTGTACAATTAAATTACCCCCTTGCGCCACATATTTTAGTAACACTTGATACCCCTCATTTAAAAATGTGTTTACATTATATGCCCTTACACCTGTTACAACCGCGTCAAATCCGGCCAAATATTCGGGTGTACAATTTGCTGCTGTAATTTTTTCTACACGGTATCCGAGTTGCACAAGCGCTTCTTCTGTAAAATCACCAGAACCGGCAATATAGCCTATTCTAGACCCCTTTACACGAATTGGCACATCTACCAATTTAACAAGGTCTTGGGTTAAATAATGCGTATTAGGTATATGATCGTAAGTAATTTTTTGAACATGTTCACTATACGTTTGCGTTCCTGTGTTATTTGTAATAGTAACAGATGCCTGAAGTGAACCTACCGGTTTAGCCTGATTATAATATGCAGCTAGTGGCAGTTCAATGGTATTTATTTTTGAATTTTTAAATGCCGTATCAATACTTTTTTGATACACCTGCTTTGCTAGTTTTTGATCGAATAAATGATACGCAACACTTGCGTCTACCCTTTTATTTTGATTGGACAACACAGTAAGTTGTAGCGGTGTTGCTTGGTATTTTTTTCCTTTTTCAGAAACCACATTTGTTAAAACCACAGCAGGCTTTACAACGAGCTCATAAGGCGGAATAAGAATAAATGGCTGCACACATTCTCCTTTAACAAGGTCTACATACTTATATTGCACAGGCCTCGTCATTGTAAAAACAACCCCTTCAATGTTACAATTAAACTGAACAGTTAAAGTAGGATCATTCCACGGCTTACCTAATACCTGGTT
>JBEGUD010000065.1:0-24305 GCA_041179065.1 Bacteroidota bacterium
GATTGTTTTTGAGCCATTTTATTGGCCGTCACTACCACTTCGTCGAGGGTTGTGGTGTCTTGTTGTGCGCTTACCATTTTCACTGAAAATAGCAAGGTGAGGAGCATTAATTTTTTGCCCATTGTTTGTTTTTTTTAGTTTGAACAATGAGCTTTCAAGAGTTAAAACGGTAGAAACATAAATAGCCGCTGTTGCAGCATTTACATTCCATGCTTTTCGCCCGAAAGCCGTGAATGATGGTTTGTGACTGGCAGGTCTTCTGGCTTACGCGCTTCCAACGGGCCTTCCCATTCTCGAATAGAACAGTGGCTTGTAGGGTTGGTTGCATTTTCTGCGTTTACAGCTACGGGGATAGCGCAAGATTTACACTTGCTTCCCTTTTAATCTCGAAACATTCGAAAACCAATTACAAAACGAAAGTAGCACTTCTGTTTGTAAGGCTTATAAATTGATTGTCTTTAGTTTTGCACCAAGCGTTGAAAACTCCCTGAAAGTTTACTACATTTAAACCCACACTGTATTATATGCAATCGAAACAAAAATTGAATTTATTTAGCTTCACCATGATTGTGGTAGGCCTTGTTATTGGGATGGGAATTTTTAGAACTGCAGCTACGAGTGCGAAAGATGCCATAGCACCTTCGGTTTATTTTAGTGCATGGATTGTAGGTGGTTTGGTAGCTATGTGTGGGGCGCTCACCTATGCCGAAATTGGAAGTAGGTATCCAGTAACAGGCGGTTATTATAAAGTATTTTCTTACGCCTATCATCCAAGTATTGCATTTGCCATTAACTGTATTATTTTAATTAGTAACGCGGCTAGTTTAAGTGGTGTGGCACTCATTGGTAGTGGATATATTGCAAAACTTTTTCCAGGACATAGCTGGTCCGATATCGATAAAGCACTTTTAAGTGTAGCTGCCATTTTACTATTTTATTTTATCAATTTGCGGGGGTTAAAAATGAGTGCGCGCGCGCAAAATATTTTAATGCTCATAAAAATTAGCATGATACTAGTAATTATCGCTGCTTTATTTTTTCCGCATGAAACCCTTTTGCACAGTGCATCTGCGCCTGTTGCTGCCGCCTCTAATATGGGTTGGATTCAAAGTTTTGGTATTAGCTTAATTGCCGTTTCATTTACCTATGGTGGTTATCAACAAACCATCAATTTTGGGAACGAAGTGGACAAGCCATCGCAAACAATTCCCAAAGGAATATTTATTGGTATCGCTATTATCATTGGACTTTATTTACTTGCCAATTTTAGCTACTACATGATTATTGGTTTTGACAATATGAAAGGCGAACGTGAAATTGCGTATGCACTTATTCAAAAAACTTTTGGTGATCAGGCCGCTAATATTTTTTCATTCTTTTTATTTTTTGGGGTGCTTGCTTATGTGAATGCATTACTTATGAGTAACCCTAGGGTCATGTATGCGATGAGTGCCGAAGGAACCCTTCCGTCCGTATTTTCTAAGCAAGATAAAAAAACAGATGTGCTCGTTTTTTCGCTAACCATTTTTGCAGCAGTGTGTATTGTGATTTTGTTTTTTGCACAAACCTTCGAAAAGATTTTGAACTTCACCATCTTTTTAGATTGCTTTGGTATGGTGGCTTCCAGTGCCGCTATTTTTAAGCTCCGCAGTAAAACAAAACACCTAGATGGTACGGGCATATTTAAAATGAAGTTATTTCCGCTCATACCCTTGTTTTTTATAGCCAACTACTTGTTTGTAGGGGTGAGTATTGCCTTCCAAACCCCAGAAACAGCTGGGGTTGGGGTTGCCGTGTTGGCGGGCTTTATGCTCCTCTATTTTATGACTGCCAGGTACCGTAAATCCGCTCCCGAGGCCAGCTAGTAGTCAAATTCGCCCTTCATACCCTATAAATAGCCAAAATACCCGCTTTCTTTCCGTCTGTCTAAATTTTAAGGCAAAGGGCATGGAATGCACTATTTTTGCTCTTCTATGAAATCATTATTTACCCTCCTTGCAGCCCTTGTAGTATTACAGGCGCAGTCCCAGACCGAAAAGTGGGACCTCAAACGTTGTGTAGAATATGCGACCAGTCATAACATTTCTGTTAAACAAGCCGATATTCAGGCCCGAATTGCTGGGATACAAGCCAAGCAGTCAAAATTAGCTTTATACCCTTCTGTTACAGGGAGCTCTGGCCTCGGTGTGCGTTTTGGTAGATCTATTGACCCTACCACCAACGCCTTCGCCACCACACAATTTTTATTTCAAAACCTGGGTTTGTCTGGAGGTATGCAACTCTATAACTATGGTAGTCTTAAAAACAGTGTAGCCGTTGCGGACTTAAATGCAAAAGCAGCACTTGCAGATATTGATAGAATCGCGAACGATATCTCTTTAAATGTGGCTAATTTTTATTTAAACGTATTAGCAGCAGCAGAGCAAGTAAAAATCACAAAAGTGCAAATTGACCAAACCTTAACGCAATTAGAAATCACTAAAAAAAGAGTGGACGCTGGCGCTTTACCAGAGTTAAATTTGGCTGAAATACAGGTGCAGCTTGCCTCTGATAGTAGTAATTATATTGCAGCCTATACGGGTTACGAACAAAATATTTTGAATTTACAAGGCTTATTAAATTTAGATCCTGCAGTTCCTTTTGAAGTAGCTACACCTAATATTAGTAACATTCCTATTCCAAGTTTTGCCGATTTACAACCAGCCATGGTGTATGAAATGGCACTTGGCACACAGCCTTTACAAAAAGCAAATGCCATTCGTTTAGATGCCGCAAAAAAATCGGTGTTGGTGGCAAAAGCGGGGCAATATCCAACCTTAACAGTGGGTGGAAATTTGGCATCCAATTTTTCCAATTCATTTAGAAGAACAACGGGTGCTAGCTTTTTAGGCTACGGAACACCCGTTCCTGGATTTGATCCAAAAGTATCTATCGGAGGCCAAGATTATTTTGTACAAAGCCCTGTTTATAAACTCAATCAAACCAACCGAAACATCAGTGAAATATGGGATGGTTGGGCCAAACAGCTGAGCAATAACTTTGGACAAAATATTGGATTTAACCTGTCTATTCCCATTTTTAATGGAGGTCAGGCCAAAGCGGCGTATCAGCGCGCTAACCTTAATGTAAAATCTGCAGAGTTACAAAAAGAGCAATCAGATATCACGTTAAAGCAAAACATTTATTCGGCATATAATAATGCAACGGCTGCATTGCAAAAATTAAATGCAAGTACCAAGGCTGTTGAAACTTCACAAAAGGCGTACGATTTTGCTTCGAAAAGATACGAAGTAGGCCTTTTAAGTTCACTGGATTTAATTACCAATCAAAACAATTTATTGCGTGCTAAAGTGCAACAACTAAGCAACCAATACGATTATATCTTTAAGATGAAAGTGCTTGAGTTCTATAAAGGACAGGGGATAACACTTTAATACATCAGAATTACATTTTTAAAAAGTTTGAAATACAATACCATGAATAAAAAATTACTTTGGACGATCATTTCACTTGTTGTTTTAATTGTTTTGTTTGTAACGCTTAAAAAAACAGGCGTTATTGGGAAAGAAGATGGACTTACCGTTTCTGCCGAAAAAGCAGCGATGCGTACCATTATTGAAACTGTAAATGCAAGTGGTAAAGTATATCCAGAAATCGAAGTAAAAGTGAGTCCGGATATCAGTGGAGAAATTGTTGAATTAAATGTAAACGAAGGTGATAGTGTTACAAAAGGTCAAGTGTTGGCCCGTATCTACGCAGACATTTATTCTACGCAGCGTGATCAGGTTGCTGCCGGTGTAAATCAGGCTAGAGCACAGCTTGCTAATTCTAGTGCAAGCATTGTTGGTTTAAAAGCAACACTTGATAATGCAAAGCAGGTATATGATCGCCAACTTAAATTATACAACGATAAAGTAACTTCTCGTCAAGAGTTTGAACAAGCGCAACAAGCTTATAGATCTGCAGAAGCAAATTACAATGGCGCTAGAGAAGGTTTGAAAGGAACGCAAGCTGCCATCAGTGGTGCAGAAGCGCAACTAGCGCGTGCTAATAAAGATTTATCTAGAACAACACTGGTAGCGCCAATGAATGGTATTATAAGTTTACTTGCCGTTAAAAAAGGAGAGCGTGTTGTAGGTACAGCGCAAATGGCGGGTACCGAAATGATGCGTGTAGCAGATATGCGTAGTATTGAAATTAGAGTGGATGTAGGTGAGAACGACATTCCTAAAGTGAAAATTGGCGACACAGCGATTGTAGAAGTAGATGCTTACACCAATAGAAAGTTTAAAGGGCTTGTATACAAAATAGCAAATCCAATCACTGCTGCATCAGCTGCAGGAGGCGGAAGCTCTGAAGTAACCAACTACAAAGTGCATATTCGTTTATTAGCAAGCAGCTACCAAGATTTACTCGTTGCTGGTAATAGTTTTCCTTTTAGACCAGGGATGAGTGCTAGTGCAGATATTCAAACCAAAACAAAAGTGAACGTTTTATCGATTCCTTTAAACGCAGTAACTACAAGAGATAAATCAGAAGCGAAAGCTGGTGCGAGTGCTGGTAAAGAAGATAAAAAAGAAGAAGCGGCTCCAGCTTCAGACAAAAAGTCTTTAGATTCAGATGATTCTGAAGAAGTGGTATTTGTACTTCAAAAAGACAACCGCGTTAAAAAGGTAAAAGTAAAAACAGACATCCAAGACCTTAATTTTATCGAAATTGTTAGCGGTATTGCGGCAGGTGATCAAGTTATCACGGGTCCATACAATACAGTGAGCAAGCTTATTAAAGATAGTAGTCTCGTAAAAGTAGTAAGCAAGGATAAACTCTTTGAAGACAAGAAAAAAGACTAGAATTTTCAATAAAAAATCCTTTCGTATGTTTGTGGTTGATTAACAACCAAATTAGATATGCGTTTTGGAATTATCGGAAGCGGAAGTTGGGCAACAGCACTTGCTAAAATCTTAACGGATAATGGCAATGCCATTCATTGGTGGGTTAGAAATCCGGACACCATTCAGTACATTCAAAAACGCAAGCACAACCCACATTATTTAAGCGCGGCTTATTTTAATCAGGCACAACTTCAGTTAACGGATAACGTGCAGGAACTAGTGGCCGCTGTTGATGTAATTGTAGTAGCCGTACCCTCCGCCTATGTAAGTTCTATTTTTGAAGGCATCGACGCCGACCTCTTACAGGGTAAAAAAATTGTGTCTGCTGTAAAAGGTATTTTACCAGATCATAATGTACTGCTCAATCAATACTTGCATACGAAATTTAGTTTTCCCTTAGATCATTATTTTACACTGCTGGGTCCCTGTCACGCCGAGGAAGTGGCCGCCGAAAAACTATCTTATTTAACTTTTTCGGGCACTACACATGAAGCAGCGCAGGAGATAGCATCGCATTTTAATTGCGAATACATCAACACGGTTGTCAATACCGATATTTATGGTTCACAATTTGCTTCTGTATTAAAAAATATCTACGCATTAGGTGCAGGTATTGCACATGGACTTGAATACGGCGATAATTTTTTAAGCGTTTATATTGCTAATTGTGCCAATGAAATGGCCGGTTTTTTACAAAAATGTGATCACTGCGAAGGGGAGGCTAAAGTTACAACGGCTCCTAATTACAATGCTTCTGTGTATCTAGGTGACCTACTTGTTACTTGTTATTCTTTGTATAGTAGGAACCGAACCTTTGGTAATATGATTGGTAAAGGTTACTCTGTTAAATCGGCTCAGCTCGAATTAAATATGGTGGCCGAAGGTTACAATGCTAGTAAATGTATTTTTGAAATCAATCAGGCATATGGGGCTGAAATGCCTATTGCTACAGCAATCTATCAAATTTTATGGAAGCATGTACATGCTGCAAATGGGTTTGCAGAGGTTGAAAAAATCTTATTCTAATATTTCGAAAATTACACTTCAAAAAAATCGGCGGCAATACCATCTAAAAAAAACTTTCCTTGCCCCGTTGCCATTAAAAAATTTGCTTGTTCCATTAATTGACCTTTATCAATATAATGCTCCGCTATTTTTTTTGTTCTACTAACAGCGTTATCTCCAAACTTTTCATGTAAATATCTATACGAACAACCTTCCATGGTTCGAAGTGATGTCATGATGTATTCATTATACTGTGTGGATAGTGACAATGTTTCTGACTCAAACGGCACGATCCCTTTTTCGATACTACTAATGTAAAGTGCATTGTTAGCAATGTTCCATTGACGCGAACTTCCAGTAAAAGAATGTGCCGAAGGGCCTATGCCAAGGTATTTTTTTTGTTGCCAATAACTGGTATTGTGCTTGCTTCTATAACCTGGTAATGCAAGGTTGGAAAGCTCATAATGTTCATATCCAGCCTGCGCCGTATGTTTTGTTAATAGTTCAAAATGGACAGCTTGTTTTGCAGTATCAATATCTTCTTTTTCACCTTTTGCAATAAGCGCATTAAGCGGTGTTTTGGGCTCTACTGTTAATGCGTAACAAGACAAATGCTGCACTTCTAGTGCAACGGCTTTATTAATATTTTGAATCCAGTTTTGATCCGTAAGTGTAGGTATGCCATAGATCAGGTCTATCGAAATATTATGGATACCAATTTCTTTTGCAAGTTCAATGGCCTGAACGGCAGCTTCTGATCGGTGCGCCCGGTTCATCCAAATAAGATCTTCGTCCACAAACGATTGGACACCCATGCTAAGCCTATTGATACCCATCGATTGTAATGCTATCAGTTTTTCTCTGGTGATATCATCAGGGTTGGCCTCCAATGTAATTTCTATTTGTGCAGAAAGGTTATAATACCTTTTAATGGCATCAAGTATTTGCGCGGTAGCATGACTAGGCAAAAGCGAAGGGGTCCCACCTCCAAAATAAATGGTGTCTATGAATGTGCCTGGTGCTTCAAAAAAATGCTGCTGTAATTCTATTTCTTTACAGATAGCTTGTACCATGGGTTCTAACAATTTGGTAGAAGCGCTAAAATGAAAATTGCAATAGTGGCAGGCCTGTTTGCAGAAAGGAATATGGATGTAAATGCCGGCCATGTAAATGTTTATGTTGCAAATCTACCAAATACTTCCTACTATGCCGTTAATGTTAGACGAAGCTCCTTATTTTTGCAACCATGCAAGCCCGTTATTTGTTATTCATGGTCGCTTTTTTGAGTGCTTCCCTATTAATAGGTACAGGCCTCTTGGCACAACAAAAACCGGATAGCACGTCTATTATTGACACAACTTCCATCTTTACTTCCGCGGATTCAATTACTACAGATAGCATACAAAGAGCAGCAGATTCACTTTTGATGCTTCAGAAAAAAAAGTCAATAAAGGATACAACGTCATTTAAAAAACTAATGACACATCCTTATTTACCGATGCAAACAAAGCCTTCTTTTCGAATCAATGAACTTCGTATTGCGCCTAATTTTGACGGTCGGTTTTACTTGATTATTGGAATGCTATTTTATTTGGCATTTATAAAAGTAACGTTCCCCAAGTACTTTTCTAATGTTTTTCAACTCATTTTTCAAAGCCCTATAAGGCAAAAACAAACGAGAGAGCAGTTACAGCAAAATAATTTGGCTTCGCTTTTTAGTAATATTTTATTCATTCTGAACGCATCCATTTTTGTATCCTTGGTTGCTGTTAAAAATGCATGGGTAGATTTGTCATTGTATAGCTGTATTGCGTATAGTGCCCTAGGTTTTACGGCCCTTTATTTGTTCAAATTTTTATTTTTATGGCTGTCTGGTTGGCTGTTTTCACAGGGGGAAGCTATTGGTAATTATAGCTTCATTGTTTTTTTAACCAATAAAGTAATGGGTGTTTTTTTAATACCTGCCATTTTATTACTGGCGTTTTCACCGGTATCTGTTCAAGATTTTGCCTACAATAGTGCCTTAATCGTAATCAGTATCCTCTTTGTGTACAGGTACCTTGTATCCTTCTCCATTGTAAGGTCTTCTTTGAAGGTGAGCGCCTTCCATTTTTTCTTGTACCTTTGCACCTGCGAAGTACTTCCTATGTTGGTTTTATACAAATTGACCATGGATTTTATTAGCGGAACTTTTTAACTTTGCACAATCTTAGATAAGTAGCATGGCAAAAATCGGATCAAAAACTGGAACAGCTGTTAAAGCAGTGGCTCCTAAACGAATTTTAATTTCTCAGCCAAAACCGGAAAGCGACAAATCTCCATATTACGATTTGGAGCGCAAGTACCAGGTAGAACTGGTTTTCCATCCGTTTATTAAATTAGACGGCATTCCAGCTAAGGAATTTAGAAAACAAAAGATTGATATAGCTGCTTACACAGGTGTTATTTTTACCAGCCGAAATGCCATTGATCATTTCTTTCGTACCGCAGAGGAAATGAAAGTTTCTATTAGTCAAGACACAAAATACTTTTGTATTACGGAGGCTGTTGCACTTTACTTGCAAAAATTTATTTTATACCGTAAACGTAAAGTTTTTTACGGTGCAGATGGATCAAGTAAGAGCATGCTTGATGTGATCAATAAACATAAAGAGAACGAAAAATTTCTCTATGTATGTAGTGAAAATCAGCAGGACAATGATATTTGCGGCTGGCTTAAATTACACAAATGTAGTTTTGATTTAGCATTTATGTACCGCAGTATTAGCAATGATATCACACCTTTATTTGCAAAAAAAGGGTTTGAAATCATTTGCTTTTTTACACCTAGCGGCGTAAAAAGTTTATTTGATAATTTTCCGGATTTCAAGCAAAACAAAGTTGTTATCGGTGCTTTTGGAAGTAATACTTCTAAAGCAGTTGAAGACGCTTCACTTCGTTTAGATATTAAAGCACCAGCGCCTCAACGTCCTAGTTTAGTTGCCGCTTTAGACCACTATTTGCAATCGCTTGTCGCAAAAAAATAATCTTTTTGCAAACAAATCATTCAACACCAAATTTATTAATTGAGGAGTCAAGTCCTTACTTACTTCAACATGCGTATAATCCGGTAGAGTGGCATCCATGGGGTGAAACTGCACTCAGGCTTGCTAAAGATTTAGACAAACCCATTTTGGTGAGTATTGGATATGCGGCCTGTCATTGGTGTCATGTGATGGAGCGTGAAAGTTTTGAGGATGCTGCAACTGCAAAAATCATGAATGATCACTTTGTTAATATTAAAATTGACAGAGAAGAGCGTCCTGATTTAGATCATATTTATATGGACGCTGTACAAGCCATGACCGGCAGTGGCGGGTGGCCTCTCAATGTTTTTTTAACCCCCGATAAACAACCTTTTTATGGGGGCACTTATTTTCCACCCGAGCCCATGCACAATAGAGCAAGTTGGAAGGATGTGTTACTTGGCATTGCAAAAGGATTTAAAGAAAACAGAGATCAGATAGATGCGCAGGCACAAAAATTAACCCAGCATTTATTAAGTTCCAATGCTTTTGGATTTCAAAAATCGGGTGAGAGTGCTGCACCTGGCTTAAGTGATATGGATGCGGCCGTATCCGCGTTATTAACACAAGCCGATACCATTTGGGGTGGCTTTGGCGGTGCACCTAAATTTCCACAAACAGCATCGATACGTTTTTTATTAAGGTATCATTATTTTAACCCTACACACAATGCTTCATTAGAACATGCCTTATTGTGTTTGGATAAAATGATGGAGGGTGGCATTTATGATCAATTGGGAGGTGGTTTTTCTAGGTATAGTACCGATGCGCAGTGGCTCGCTCCACACTTCGAAAAAATGCTATACGATAATGCACTTTTGGTAACCACTTTATCTGAAGCCTATCAAATAACTAAAAAGGAATCTTACCATAAAGCAATAACAGAAACACTTGCGTTTGTAGAAAACGAATTGATGGATGCTGATGGCGGCTTTTTAAGTGCACTTGATGCAGATAGCGAAGGCGTTGAAGGAAAATTTTATACTTGGTCCTCTTCAGAAATAATTTCTTTACTACAAAACGATGCGCCACTATTTATGGCGTATTATGGAGTAACAGAAGCAGGTAATTGGGAGCATACAAATATTTTACATACGCCACAACCTGCTGCTATTGTAGCGCAAAGCTTAGGTATCAGTGAATCTGAACTACTTCTAGCAATTCAAAATTGCAATTCAATTTTAATGTTAGAGCGAAACAAACGTATCAGACCTCAAACAGATGACAAACAATTACTGGGCTGGAACGCCCTCATGAATACAGCCTTTAGTAAAGCATATGCGGCTACTGGAAATAAAAAATATCTACTGCGCGCACAGCAAAACATGGCGCACTTATTGGAGCGTTTCAAAAATACTGATGGCGAAGGTTGGTTTCATACCTACAAAAATGGAGTTGCAAAAACGCCCGCTTTTTTAGATGATTATGCTTATTTAATTGAAGCGCTCATTCAGCTGCAAACCGTTTCGGGCGATTTGCATTGGCTCGAAAAAGCGGGAGCAATTACCTCTTATGTGAATGATCATTTTATAGAATCAAGTACTGGATTTTACTTTTACACCCACGATGCGCAAACAGACGTTATTCTAAGAAAAAAAGAAGTGTACGATGGTGCTACTCCAAGTGGTAACGCCGTTATGGCGGGTAACTTACTTCATTTAGGTGTCGTTTACGGTAATGACCAGTATTTGTCCTTGGGCAAGCAAACCTGTTTATCGCTGCTACCAGCTATTACAAAACATCCTGGCTCATTTGGGGTTTGGGCTTCAGTTTTATTAAATCAGCTAGTAGGTCACAGAGAAATAACCCTCCTTGGTCCGGGTGTTTTGCCCTATCTGGAAGGGGCGCTCCCTTTGTTTAGGCCCAATCTAATCTTAAATATTTCAGAAAATCGGTTAACAGGCATTTTGGCAATTTCACAAAAAATAATTGATAATCAAGAAGTTACGTTTCAATTGTGTGAAAATCACACCTGCCATTTGCACCAACTCACTGATTTTGACAGTTTTTTAGCAATTGTGTAAGGTGGAATCCACTATTTTGCACCTCGGTTTTAGCCAAACTCCCGGCAAAACAGTGTAACATAAAACAAATAATTACTGGATAGAATTTTACCCTGGATCTCTAAATTTATTGGTTTTAAAGCGCTAAAACTCAGGTTTCTGACGTTTCAAAACTTATATTTGTCACTGTTATAAATCACACAGATCAGATGAAAGGATATTTAACTACAATTACCTTGGCGTTTTTTACGTTGAGTTTGACTTCTTGTTTCTTTGGAAAAAACAAAGGTAAGGGGCTCCCTGATGATGGGCAGTTGCACGGTGTTGCACCTGTTGCCAAGCAAAGCATGTTAACGCCAAGGACGATGGTGTACGTTCCGCCTGGAACATTTCACATGGGTCCGAGCGATGAAGACGTTAGTTTTAATTACAGCAATCGTAATAGAATGGTGTCTATTCCTGGCTTTTGGATGGATGCTACCGAAATTACCAACAACCATTATCGTCAGTTTGTAAATTGGGTGCGTGATTCACTTGCATACAAAGTAACTTCTGGTGTTGGGTTAAACAATCCTTCAGATACAACAGCTGTAAACTGGAAAAAAACGGCGCTGTACAAATATGATAACAAGCAACTTGGTACGCTAAATGGTCTTACTTACGAAAATGCGCTAACTAGAAAATTAGCCATTGATCCGGATAGCTTAATTTATAGGGTTCGTTATTTTGATTTACCTGCCGCTGCAAAAATCAATAAAAATGATCCAACACAAAAAGGACGCGATCAAATTGTTAGTTATGCAGTACCTGTTTATCCTGACACATTAGTTTGGATCAGAGATTTCTCATACTCATACAACGAGCCTTTAGCAAAACGATACTACGCACACCCTGCATACGGTAACTATCCTGTTGTGGGCGTTACTTGGAAGCAAGCGGTTGCTTTTTGTCATTGGAGAACACATATCCAAAATGCTGATTTTGAAAAAAAGAAAATTGCTGTTGACGGCGATTACCGTTTACCTAATGAGGCAGAGTGGGAATACGCTGCAAGAGGCGGTCGTACAAGTACGATGTTCCCTTGGGGTTCTCCTTATTTAAGAAATAAAAAAGGTTGCTTACTTGCAAACTTTAAACCAGGAAGAGGTAACTATCCAGAAGATGGTGGTTTCTACACTGTTAAAGCAAATGCATACTGGCCTAACGATTTTGGTTTATACAATATGTCAGGAAACGTTGCAGAGTGGACTGCGTCTTATTTCTACGAAGGCTCTTACAATTTTATGTCTGACTTAAGTCCTGATGTTAGAATTGAAGCCGATGAAAACGATCCTCCACGCATGAAGCGTAAAGTGGTAAGAGGCGGTAGCTGGAAAGACGTTGGTAACGCTTTACAGGTTAGTGCTCGTGCTTACGAATACCAAGATACTGCAAAATCATATATCGGATTTAGAACCGTAATTGATTTAGCACCAAGATCAAAAAAATAATTTCAAGATAAAATATTCATTTCAACTTTTTAATTCATAAAAACTCAATCCATGTCTTCAGCTCAACAAGAAAAAATCTTTGGCTTACCTGCTCAAACAACAATGCGACTTGTAAACATTTTTGTATGTACCGGTGCATCTGTCGTAATTTTTGGTGCAATGGCGAAAATCCTACACTTGTCATGGGCCGATTGGGCACTTAAAATTGGTTTAACAACAGAAGCCATTATCTTTTTGATTTATGCCATTTTACCTCCAGAAGGACATGCTCCTGCAGGTGGCGGTGCTGGTGCAGATCTTCCATCTTCTGTGGTTGCTGATGTAACAAAGAGATTTGATGAATTATTTGCAAATGCAGGTTTAACACAAGAAAACCTGTCTAAACTTAGCACAAGCTTTCAAAAATTAGGAACTACTGTAGATCAAATTGGTCAGATCGGTGATGTTGTAAAATCTACTTCAGATTTTTCTGCAAAAACAAACGAAGCTGCAATCGCTCTTGGTTCTATTAAAGATGCTGCTACTAAAGCAACAGATTCTTTAGGAAGCATTTCTTTGGCTTCTGATAGTACCAATGAGTACCACAAACAAGTACAAGGTTTGGCTAAAAACTTAGGTTCATTAAATACCATTTATGAACTTGAATTACAAGAAAGTAACAACCATCTTAAAGCCCTTAACCAGTTTTATGGCAAATTAGCGCAAGCTTCTGAAGCCATGAACGGTACTGCAGAAGATGCATTAAAAGCAAAAGAACAAATTGGTGCCCTTGCTAATAATTTAGGTAAATTAAATCAAGTATACGGTAACATGTTAACTGCTATGCAGGGTAGATAGTCACCCATCAAGATTTACAAACTCATTATTAATAAGATTACCTAAATAGTACAATATGTCACTACCTAAGGAACCGCGGCAGAAAATGATTAACATGATGTACCTAGTGCTTACCGCACTATTGGCACTGAATGTTTCTGCCGAAATTTTAAATGCATTTAAAACCGTTGATCGCAGTTTGATGATTGCAAGCGGTGTTGCAGAACAAAAAAATCAAGAGATATTCAAATCGTTCAAGGCGAAATTAGAAGATCCAACTTCAAGAGAAAAAGCGGCGATTTGGGAACCTAAAGCCCAACAAGCAAAAAAAATATCTGACGAATTATACAATTACATCGAAACACTTAAAACAGAACTTAAAAAAGAGTCTGGTCTTAAAACTGTTGATGGTAAAGAAGAATATAAAGAAGATGATTTAGATGCCGGTACGCGTTTGTTAGTTGAAGAAGCGCCTGAAGGAAAAGGAAAAGGTAAAGAGCTTTTTGAAAAACTAAAAGCATACAAAGAGCAGTTGTTAAGTATCGATCCTGAAATGAAAAAAGAAATCGAAGTGGGTTTGCCACTTGATTTAACCATTCCTCCTACAGCAAGTGATGCAGGAAAAAACAACTGGGCTTACGCTTATTTTCATATGACACCTACCATTGCGGCTATCACAATCATGAGTAAGTTTCAAAATGACGTAAGAAATTCTGAATCTAAAGCTGTTGAATTTTGTCATAAGCAAATTGGTCAAGTAGAAATCATTTATGATCAGTTCCAAGCTTTTGCTGGAACAAACACCCAATATTTAATGCCAGGTGAAGAGCTAGTGATTACTGCTGGTATTGGTGCATTTAGTAAAGCAGCACAACCCACCGTTTCTATTGATGGTGCTAATGTTGCACTTAACGCAGAAGGTACTGCCGAATACAAAACCCGTGTTGGCGGTTCTGGTTCAGGTATCAAGCGTGTAAGAATTTCTTATGCAAAACCTGATGGTACAACAGCTGTTGTAGAAAAGGAAATTAAATATACAGTTGGCGTTCCTGCTGGCTTAACCGTTTCTACCGATAAAACCCGTGTTTTTTATAAAGGTTTAGAGAATCCATTGAGTGTAACTGGTGGTGGTGGTGATGAAAAAGTAAATGTTTCTATCGAAGGAGCAGGTGCTTCATTAAGAAAAGCAGGACCTGGACAATATATCGTTACTTGTACACAACTAGGAACTGTAAACGTTGTTGCCAATGATGGAAAAAATATTCAACGAATTGCGATTCCAGTTAAGCGTGTACCAGACCCAATTGTAGTAGTTGGTGGAAGTGCTGGTGGTGCAATGCCTGCGAATGTGTTTCGTGTGCAAAGTGGTGCTATTGCAGAATTAAGAGACTTCGTATTTGAAGGTGTTGCTTATAAAGTGATGTCTTTTATGCTTATTTGTACAGGTAAAGGCTTTGATGAACCGGAGTTTGCAGAAGTGAATAGCGCTTCATTCAAAGACGCTGCTGCACAAGCATTAATTAGAAGATGTCAGGCTGGAAGTACTGTTACTATTGGTGAAATAAAAGTATTGGAGCCAGGTGGCGGTAGTAGAAAATTAGATCAAAACATAACTTTCATATTGCAATAAAGTAGGTTACTATGAAAAAATTATTAATAATTGGTGTTTCTATTTGTTCCCTAAGTGTTAGTGCAACTGCACAAGGCTTTGGTAATTTAAAAGGTAAAAAAACAGCAAGTGCTGTTGATACCACCAAAAAAACGGGCACACAAGCTGTCACACCTAGTACAACTGCGCCTGCTGTAACACCAAGCAACAACAGTAATGTAGCAGCCCCTAAGCCAACTAAAACGGTGGACACAACAATTGTTGGTGGTTTTGGTGAAGTGGTACCAAAAAGCTTACGCAATGAAACAGTTAGTGATCGTAAAACAAACCGTTCTAAAAATCCGTTGGAATATGAGTATTTAAGAGATGATGATTTTTTATATTCCGAGTTTATTTGGAGAGAAATCGATGCTAGAGAAAAAATGAATCAGTCATTTATTTATCCTGGTAAAGATAATACCGGTGATCAGCGTTTCTTTTCTATATTATTAAGTGCAATACAAAATGATAGTGTTGCTGCATTTTCTGCAGAAGGTGGTGATGATCGTTTTACCAAGCAGTTGGCTTATGACGATGTAACTAAAATGATGAAAGGTAAGCTAGATACTATTTTAGTACAAAACGCGAACTTTCCCAATGTGTATGACACAACAGTAATTTTTGATACTAAGTTTGCACCAAACCCCGACTCTATTTATACTTTCCGCTTAAAAGAGCAATGGATTTTTGACAAAGAAGCCAGCCGTTTATTTTGCAGAATTATTGGTATTGCCCCGGTAGCAAAAATCATGATTAATAACAAGCCAACAACAAAAACTTTGTTCTGGATTTATTATCCTGATTTGCGTAAAACACTTAATAAATACATGGTGTACAATCCTAAAAATTATGCAGGTCGTATGACATGGGAAGAACTTTTTGAAAGCCGTTTCTTCTCAAGTTATATTGTTAAGACTAGTAATAACAATCCAAATGACAAGTTCTTGAGTCAAATTATTAAGAATCCTTTATTTAGATTACTAGAAGGAGAAAATATTAAAGAACGCATTTTCAATTACGAACAAGACTTATGGTCTTATTAATTTCAACATTGCTTTATAAAAAAGGGACTTTTAAAAGTCCCTTTTTTTATGCGGTTGTTTCAAAATATTTTTGAAGTGCTGCTGCTTTTTTGGCGCCAATAATTGCTGCAATATTTTGGATGGGCTCTTTTTTAATATTGGCCACCGATTTAAATTGGTTGAGTAGTAGTTCTCTAGTAGCTGGTCCAATGCCTTCAATATTTTCAAGTGCTGTTGTGAAAGTTCCTTTTGATCTTTTATTTCTATGAAAGGTAATGCCAAAGCGGTGCACTTCATCTCTAATACCCCTTAGTAATTTTAAGCTATCACTATCCCAGGGTAATTTTAATGACTGGCTATCACCCGCAAAAAATAGTTCCTCTTCGTTTTTTGCTAGACCTACCAGTGTTGTACTGCCAGTGAGTCCTAGGGCTTCTATACTTTCTAATGCGGCACTTAGTTGCCCCTTACCACCATCAATTACAATGAGTTGAGGCATTGGGTCACCAGATTCCATAACCCTTTTATACCTTCTGTAAACCACCTCCTTCATGGTGGCAAAATCGTTGATACCTTCTACCGTTTTCACATTGTAATGACGGTAATCTTTTTTACTAGGCATACCATCTTTAAAACAAACCATGGCAGAAACCGGAAAACTCCCCTGAAAATTCGAGTTATCAAAACACTCTATATGTGTAGGCGTTTCTTGTAAGTGCAAATAGGATTGCAGTTCTGTTAGTACAGATTTCTTTTCACTGTCTGTTTTGCCGTCTAACTGTAATATTTTTTTAAGCTGTAGCTCTCTGGTAAAATAGGTAACGTTTTTAATAGAGAGGTCAAGTAATTTTTTCTTATCCCCTAATTTGGGTACCGTGATGGTTATATTTTTATCAAAATACTCGATGGGGTATGGAACAATCACTTCAGTGCTCAGGCTATTAAAATTGGCTCTAATTCTTTCAATCGCAAAGCATAATAATTCATCTTCAGGTTCGTCTAATTTTCCTTCTAATGGAACCGTATGGGTTTGTATGATGCTTCCATTTTGAACCATGAGGTAATTGACATAAGCTAGTTTACCATCTTTAATGATTGAAAACACGTCTAGATTGGAAAAGTGTTTACCTACCACCACTGATTTTTCTTGATAGGTGTGTAAGAGTTCTATTTTGTTTTTTAAGTATGCTGCTTTTTCAAAATCTAGGGCCTCGGCATGTGCTTGCATTTGTTTTTTTAAATGACCCATTAGTTGGCTCATATTACCTTTTAGCAAGTTTTTTAATTGCTCTAAACTATCTAAATAGTCTTCTTCTGTTTGAAGTGCCGCACAGGGAGCTAAACAATTACCTAAGTGATACTCTAAACAAGGCTTGAATTTTTGTTTATCAATATTTTCTTTGCTTAAATTAAGCTTACAAGTACGAAGTGGAATAAACTGTTTTATAAAACTTAATACTTCTCTGATTGTTCCCTTAGAAGTAAATGGACCAAGGTATATAGAGCCGTCATTGTATTTTTTCCAGGTAGAAAAAACCCTCGGGAAGCGTTCTTTTTTAATTACTAAGTAGGGGTATCCCTTATCGTCCTTTAGTAATATATTATATCGAGGCTTGTACTGCTTAATAAGTGAGTTTTCTAACAGTAGTGCATCCTGCTCCGAATCAACAATGGTAAACTCAATACGATCAATTTTTTGAACCAGCTCGATGGTTTTAAAACTATTTTGACTTTTTGTAAAATAGGAGGCAATCCTTTTTTTCAAACACTTGGCTTTACCAACGTATATAAGTATGCCACCCGCATCATAATACTTATAGATGCCGGGGTCGGCGGGTAATTTGTGTGCTAATTGTTGGTACTGCTCCTGGGTCATTTATTGAAGTATAACACGAACAGCAATTGTTTTGTTGCGTAAAAAGCCATTACTCGCTTCTTTACTAATTGACGTAGTAAAACCCTCATTTGTTTTCCAACTCAATTGTTCTGTAATTGTGGTATCATTTGTTTGGAATTGTTTCCTTATAAATAATCTTTTAATCAGCGATGTTTGATCATCCATCAATATGTCAATATTTCTTATAGGAGCCGAAGTATTGATGGGTGTATAGTTGATATTTAAACTTGCGGTTCCCGCGTCACGAAATACCGATTCTTTGTAATTAATTTTTTGAATACTATCACTAATATCGGCTTCCATGAATGATTGAATCATTGGCATAATAGCTGCTAGTTGATTACTGATGCTATCTTTTATTGTACCTTCTGTTGTAACCACACTAAACCTAACCCTAGTGCTATCAAAATACTTTACTTGATCCTTGATATAAGAAGCTAGCGGGTAAAAGCTTATGGTGTCGGTTGTTGCAACCAGATTTTCAGACTCCTCTTTCGAATTGCTGCAGGCAGCTGCCATCATGCAAACGATGCATGCTATAAATAAAGGTTTCATGCCGTAAAATTACTTAAACTGTTTGCTCCAACCTATTCGGAAGCCGTAATCAATCAAATTTTCTTTGATTGGGTAAGGGTTGTTGTACGTGGGTAGTGTTTGGTATCTTATTTGAGGACCTAACTGCCAAATGGTATTTCCTTTTTGATAACTAAATTGAATGCCAACACTGGTATTGATATTCCACTTACGAACGTAGTCATTACCGGCTGCATAATTTGCATAATCGGTAGATAGTAAGTAAACGTTTTTATTGATATTGTAAGTAGGCTGAATAGTAGCTTGCGTATGAATACCAAATTTCTTAAACTTCATGAGTTGATAATCGAGTCCAATTGGCATGGCAATCTGATACACTTTATTATTAAGCTGAGCGGATCTAAATCCAACATTGTTATTATAACTAGACATTACTGATACCGTTTGAATTCGGCCGCCGTTTACGAGTGCAAGTGTTGCAGCATTGGCGCCTGTTTCATACGTATCAATTTGATATTGGCGAATGTTTAATTGAAGTCCAGTTTTAAATGCTAATTTTTTGGTAACCGGATAATTTAAAGTGAGCCCAAGTTCCAATCCAATATCAGGCCTATGTCTCACCGCTTGGTTAAATGTTGGTGTTTGAACAAATTGCGCATTAATAGGAATGGCAATCAGTGATGGTTGAATCAACTCTTTTACTTTTTGATCGTTGAGTACCCTAAAACTAGCAGAAGGGGTAGCATAAAACTGAACGCTATATTTTCTATTTTTTTGTTTGTTGTTAGCGCTGGAACTAAGATCAAAATTATTGTTAACCTGTTGTTGAATAAGTGCTGGCAATAGAGATGATTTATTTATTTTAGTTTGGCTGTCACTGGTTGAAATAGTAGCTGCGGCTTCAATAGATGTTTGAACCTCATCAGTTGCTTCGTTATTTGTTGAAGAAAAAGCAGTAACTGTTGTTGTTTCCTTGTTTTCTTGAATAGGCATTTCTGGTAGCACTTCATGTACTTGAATTACTGCCTTTGGAAATTGCTTTCTCGTTTTTGTAACCTGTAGTTCAAGTGTAGGTTTTGTAGCGGTGGCTGGGGCACTTGAATGACGAACAATTAAAGACTTTACAATTGGCGTCGACTTGTTTGTTACAACAAAAGTAGAAACAGTGAGTGCTACAAGCACGGTTAAAGCAATGATAGTAAGGGCTGGCCATGAACGTTTGCCTTGTACTTCGGTACGTATATTGTCCCAAACACGACCAGATGGGTACATCTTGTGTTCGTTTACCTCGTCAAGTATAAACTCCTCAAAAGCATCTAGTTGATTCCTCTTTTCCATATCTACCCGCTTCACGCAATTATTTTTGTATCACCGACAACAACTCAAATTTCTCTTTGGGTGCTTCAATAATTCTTTTCTTAATTAAAATGTTAGAAAGCATGGTTTTAGCCCTTGTGTATTGGCTTCTGCTTGTGCTTTCTTCGATGTCTAGTAAAATGCTAATTTCTCTATGACTATATCCTTCGATAGCAAATAAATTGAGCACTGTTTTATAACCAATAGGTAATAGTCTGATGCATTCAACTACTTGTTTCGATTGCATAATGGACGCAATGGATTCTTCCTTTACTTCCAAATTTTCTGCACTCGTTAGATCCAAACTCTCTGTAAATTTTTTATATTTTTTTAGAAAGTTAATACTCGTATGAACCATGATACGTCTAATCCATCCTTCAAATGACCCTTTATTTTGAAACGTATGCATTTGTGTGAAAACTTTTATAAAGCCCTCTTGGAGCATGTCTTCTGCATCTTCTCTGTTTTGAGCAAAACGGTAGCAAACGCTGAGCATTTTAGGGCTATACCTATTAAATAGCTCCCTTTGTGAAGCAGCGTCGTTGTGAAGGCAACCCGCAATAATAGCTTGCTCGGTCATTGAGTTGGTTTGATAGTACCTCTAATTTAGGTAATAAAAAGGGTAAAAAGAGCAAACTTTACGTATAAATTCATTAATTTAATAGCCTATTTACACTGTATACACCCCCCACCGTTACCATGGAAAGAAATAGATTTACTGAGAATACACCACCACCTACCACTGGTTTACAGCCCTATATTGGCAGTTTTGGTGCTCCTGAGCTCAGGCACCTACTAAGGCGAACCCTATTTGGTGCCACAAAAGCCGATATGGCTTACTTTTCTGGTAAATCTGTAACGGAGGTTGTTAGTGAACTTTTAAATCCTACGGCGCCGTTACCGGCGCCTCCGGTTAAAGAATATGTGGTAGCAGCTACCACACTCGTTCCGGATACCAATATTGCGGCAGGTACCACTTGGGTGGGTGACATCAACAATGATGGAACCATTGCCAGTTACAGGCGGGCTTCTTTTAAGAAATGGTGGGTTGGAAATTTGATCAACCAAGACCGGAGTATTCGTGAAAAAATGACACTTTTCTGGCACAATCATTTTGCCACCGAAATGAATGATGTGAGTAATGCGCAATACATATACAAACACCATCATTTACTTCGAACCAGTGCGCTTGGTAATTTCAAAACGCTTACAAGAAATGTAACGCTGGATCCGGCCATGCTTGTTTATTTGAATGGACAGCTCAATACAGCTGCTGCACCTGACGAAAACTATGCCCGCGAAATTCAAGAACTTTTTTGTTGTGGCAAAGGTCCAGACTCCCTCTATACCGAAGCCGATGTTAAAGCAGCAGCTAAAGTACTAACAGGATGGCGCAACAATGCAACTACACTGAGCTCTTATTTTACAGCTTCTAGACATGATGCTACGAGTAAAACCTTTTCTTCTTTTTATAACAATACAGTAATCACTGGGCGTAATACTGCTACGGGTGGTGAACAGGAATTGGATGATTTACTAAACATGATATTTGCCAACCAAGAAGTAGCGAAATACATGTGTAGAAGGCTTTACAGGTGGTTTGTGTATTATGACATTGATGATACCGTAGAGCAAAATATTATCACACCGCTTGCAAATGTATTTCGTTCAAACAATTATGAAATACTACCGGTACTTGATATGCTTTTGAAAAGCGAACATTTTTTTGATGTGCTTTCTAGGGGTTGTGTTATTAAAAGTCCTGCCGAATTAGTTATAGGGTTTTGTAGAGAGTCTGAAATTGTTTTTCAGCCAGATACAGATTACGTTACCAATTATGGATTTTATAATTACATGGTTAGTTGGCTTAGTAATATGCAGCAAAATATTGGCGATCCGCCAGATGTAAGTGGATGGAAGGCTTACTACCAAGAACCTCAGTTCAATGAAATTTGGATCAATAGCGATACGCTCCCAAAGCGCAATCAGTTTACAGATACCATGCTAGTCAGTGGCTACACATTTAGCAGTAAAAAAATTCAATTGGATCCACTTGCTTATGCAAAAACATTTTCTAACCCCGGAGATCCTAATGTATTTATTGCTGAATTAACAGAGCGTTTGTTAGGCCTTGATATTTCTGCTGCTTCAAAAGCACAGCTTAAAAAAGATATTTTATTAAACGGCCAAAGCCTCGATCTTTATTGGACACAGGCCTGGGATTTATATATTTCCACACCTACGAATGCTGCTAATACTACATCTGTGCGTACTAAAATACGTGACCTCGTTAAATATTTAATGAACCTAGCCGAGTATCAACTAGCTTAAAATAATCCCCCCAATGAAACGTAGAGATTTTTTAAAAAATACTGTCCCTGTTGGTGTGGTGATGCCCGCGCTTGTTGGTGGATTTTCATTTAAAGCATTTGGTGCCGAAGATCCTATTGCGCAATCACTTTTACTGCCTGCCGCCGTAGAAAATGATCATGTGCTAGTTATCATTCAATTAAATGGTGGTAATGATGGATTAAATATGGTGATTCCGCTGGATAATTTTTCTAATTATGTAAATGCGCGTTCTAATATTTATATTCCAGAAGACAAGGTTTTAAAACTTGCTGGTGTTACCAAAGCTGGCTTACATCCAGCCATGACTGGCCTTCAGGCGATGTACAACGATGGCGAATTAAATATTGTACAATCTGTGGGCTATCCACAACCTAGTTTTTCTCACTTTAGAGCCACTGACATTTGGATGAGTGCAAGTGATAGTAATACCGTTGTAAATAGTGGTTGGGCCGGAAGATTTTTAGATGCCGAATTTCCTAATTTCCCCAATGGCTATCCAAACGCTTCAATGACAGATCCGCTTGCCATTCAAATTGGATCAGCTACCTCATTAACATTTCAAGGCCCTGCAGTAAGTATGGGTATGAGTATAAGTAATACGTCTAGTTTTTATAATTTAATTAATGGCGTTCGTGATACCGCGCCTAATACGCCCGCAGGAAAGGAATTGAATTTTGTGCGCATGGTAGCGCAACAAACACAGCAGTATGCTGCTGTTATTAAAGATGCTGCTGCTAAAGTGCCAACGCAGGTTACGTATCCTACAAGTAATTCACTCGCAGATCAATTAAAAATTGTTGCAAGACTTATTAAAGGCGGTTTAAAAACGCGCGTGTACATGGTTAATTTTGGAGGCTTTGACACGCACGCTTCACAAGTAAATACGCCCGATACAACTACTGGTTCACACGCTATTCTTTTAGGAAAAGTGAGTGATGCCATTAGGGCCTTTCAAAAAGACCTTAAGTTTTTAGGTGTTGATGACCGTGTAGCAGGTATGACATTTTCTGAATTTGGACGACGCGTAAAATCCAATGGTAGTGTTGGTACCGATCATGGTGCGGCTGCTCCATTATTTGTTTTTGGAAAAAATGTAATGCCTGGTGTTTTGGGTGCTACACCAAAATTTGGCGCTAATGTTAGCGTTGGTGAAAACGTACCTTTCGAATTTGATTTTAGAAGTGTATACGCTACGTTATTATCCAATTGGCTATGCGTATCAGATACGGATCTTCAACAAATTATGCTAAAGAACTTTCAAACCTTACCACTTGTAAATGCAGCAGCTTGTAAAAAAGCTGTTAATTTATCTGGAGAAGATTTGGTACATAATT
Source organism: Bacteroidota bacterium (assembly GCA_041179065.1). GTDB lineage: Bacteria > Bacteroidota > Bacteroidia > Chitinophagales > Chitinophagaceae > Sediminibacterium. The sequence continues at coordinate 23,415 of JBEGUD010000065.1, forward strand.
ACCCCAATCCGTTTACCAGTAAAACCGTGATATCATTTAAAACGGCAGGGGGTCATACCCTTATTCAAGTGATGGATATGTTAGGACGCGTCATTACAAATTTAACAGATCGTGATTATGCGCCTGGAACTTACACGGTTGTATTTGATTCAGGCAGCCTTCCTAGTGGCGTGTACTATGCGAGGCTGCAAAATATGTCGGTACAGCAGGTGCACACGATGCTAAAAGTCAAATAGGTTTACGTTCATTTTCTTACTTACTTTGCATGATGGAAATTAGTTTTAATACACCCGCACTTTTGTTTCCGGCTATTAGTTTAATTATGCTAGCTTATACCAATAGGTTTTTAGCACTTAGTAGTAGGGTTAGAAATTTACATGACAAATACCATAATCAGGAGCAAAAACATATTATACACGGACAAATTAAAAATCTTCGCTACCGCTTAAAGCTTATTAAAAATATGCAGGCGCTTGGCGTGGTTACCTTTTTAGGATGCATCCTTTGTATGTACCTGATTTATGTGCAGTACATGCTTGCGGCCAATGTAATTTTTGCGCTTAGTCTCGTTTCTTTTTCTGCGTCTTTGTTACTATCGCTATTAGAAATTCAATTAAGTACCAAGGCCCTGGAGCTAGAGCTTAGTGATATGGAAGGTCTCGAAGATCCTTCGGTGATTGAATACTTTAAAAAGAAATTCGGAAAAGAGTAAAGCTCCTAATTAACGCGTTACTTTTCTTTCTCCAATTTGTTGACGCCACATCGCATAGTAAAGTCCTTTTTCGGCGAGTAATGCCTCGTGTGTTCCAGTTTCAACAATCTGCCCTTTTTCTAGTACATAAATTCTGTTGGCATGCATGATGGTGCTGAGCCTATGCGCAATCATAACCG
>JBEGUD010000066.1:0-5852 GCA_041179065.1 Bacteroidota bacterium
TTTTGGATTATAACCATTTTATGTGTGGTACTTGCCATTCTTACTTTAAAAATGAGATAAGCATGAAGCATTTTCTAGTGGTACTTGGTAGTGGAGAAAGTGGTGTAGGTGCGGCTATGCTAGGAAAGCAAAAAGGGTACGATGTATTTGTTTCTGATGCAGGAAATATTGCAGCGCGTTACAAAAAAGAGCTCATTGACAACGGTATCGAATTTGAAGAAGGACAACATAGTGCTGAACGCATTCTAACGGCCACAGAAGTAATGAAGAGTCCGGGTATTCCTGAAAAAAATGAAATGGTGAAAGCCATTAGAGCTAAAGGAATTCCGGTGATATCTGAAATTGAACTGGCTTTTAGATTTAAAGGGGACAGTAAAATTGTTGCTATCACTGGTAGCAATGGAAAAAGTACCACCACAGCGCTGATGTATCATATCTGCAAAACGGCAGGACTGGATTGCGCGATGGTGGGAAATATTGGATACTCTTTTGCAAAACAAATTGCAGAAGCACCCAAAGCCCTGTATGTAGCAGAAATAAGTTCTTTTCAATTAGACGATATCAAAACGTTTAGACCCGATGTAAGTGTTTTATTAAACATTACAGAAGATCATCTAGACAGGTATAATTATCAATTTGAAAATTATATCAAAAGCAAATTTAAAATTATTGAAAACCAAACCAATCAAGACTTTTTCATCTATTGTGCAGATGACGATATCATTACTAACCATTTATCCTTACTAACCTTTCACCCTAACCCATTACCATTCTCTATGAAACAAGAAATTAAAAAAGGCGGCTACATCAAAGGCGATCAAATGATGCTTAGAATTCAAGAAGAGCGCGTAAGCATGAGCATTTATGATTTTGCATTAAAGGGTAAACATAATCAATACAATACCATGGCAGCAGGCATTGCAGCAACAACCCTTGGCATTCGCAAGGAAAAAATTAGAGAAGCGGTGAGTAATTTTCATAGCCTCGAGCACCGTATGGAATTTGTAGCGATGGTGCGTGGTGTTGAGTTTATCAACGACAGTAAAGCAACCAATGTAAACAGTACTTGGTATGCCCTTGAAAGTTTAACCAACCCAACCGTGCTTATTTTAGGTGGTGTAGATAAGGGCAATGATTACGCTTTAATTGAAGAGTTGGTAACTGATAAAGTAAAAGCGATTGTGTGTATGGGTACCGACAATAAAAAAATTATCGATGCATTTAAGGGTAAGGTAGCGGTAATTGAAGAAGCCAATACTGCTTCTGCTGCCGTACTTGCTGCTTTTAAATTGGCTGCAAAAGGAGATACGGTGTTATTGAGTCCGGCTTGTGCAAGTTTTGATTTATTCAAAAACTACGAAGATCGTGGAACACAATTTAAAGACGCTGTAAAAGCATTGTAATTATTTAAGATAACGACCGCAAACAATAACATGCTCAATCAAAATTCAGATACTTTATTTTCTCAAATCCCCACTGTCGAAGGGGTAAAAACACAACTTGTTACAAAAACAAGGGGTGACAAGTATATCTGGGGTATTGTAGTGCTGCTATCACTTATTTCTATTTTGGTGGTGTATAGTGCTACGGGTTCTCTTGCTTATAAAATGTACAAAGGCAATACCAGTGTGTATTTGTTTAAGCAAATTTCTTTTACACTGATTGGGCTAACACTTATTTATTTTTTACACCGTGTCAATTATTCGGTGTTCTCTAAAGTGGCTACTATCTTATATTTTATTTCGTTGCCACTGCTTGTATATACTTTATTTTTTGGCGCACAAATTAATGATGGTAGTAGATGGATTAAACTTCCTATCATTCAACTCACCATTCAAACCTCCGATTTTGCAAAGCTGGCGCTCTTTATGTTCATTTCTCGAACGCTCAGTAAAAAGCAGGATGTGATTAAAGATTTTAAAAAAGGATTCTTGCCAGTTATTTGGCCGGTACTTGCTACTTGTGCACTCATATTACCTGCCAATTTATCCAACGCATTATTAACGGGCGCCACTTCATTACTACTGATGTTTATTGGTCGTATTAGTATGAAGCATATTTTACTAGTTATTGGTGTAGCCCTAATTCCGGCCATTATGCTGGTATCAGCGGCTGTTATTACTTATACGGGTAAGCCTAAAGTAGATTATACCATTCCAGTGAGTAAATTGGAAAAAGAAAAAGTAAAAGACAAAAGCATTTTTGTTCGTGTGCAAACATGGATTAGCCGTATTCAAGATTTTATTTACGCCACAGATGCCGAAACGCCGTATCAGGTACAGCAAGCAAAAATTGCCATTGCCAATGGAGGTGTACTTGTTGGTTTAGGGCCTGGTAATAGTAGGCAACGAAACTTTTTACCGCAGGCCTACAACGACTTTATTTATTCCATTATTATTGAAGAGTATGGGCTACTGGGTGGGGCGTTTATGATTTTTATTTACCTCGTCTTTTTATTTAGATGTATTCGAATATTTAGAAGGTGTCCATTTGCCTTTGGTGCATTTTTAGCAGTGGGGTTAAGTTTTACACTGGTGATACAAGCTATTGCTAATATGGCAGTAAATGTAAACTTACTTCCTGTAACGGGCGTAACCTTACCACTTGTTAGTATGGGTGGTAGTTCTTATTTATTTACCTGTTGTGCTATTGGAATTATATTAAGTGTTGCCAGAAACGTAGAGCAAACAGAAGGAAAAATTGTTGATCCATTTGCAACACCAGTTCCGGTGCCTGCTTCACCATCAAATGCAACTGCGTAAATGAAAATGAAAGCCATTATAGCAGGCGGTGGTACGGGCGGACATATTTTTCCGGCCATTGCCATTGCAGCTGCACTCGAAAAACAAGTGCCTGGTATTGAGCTTTTATTTGTTGGCGCTTCTGGTAAAATGGAAATGGAAAAAGTACCTGCTGCAGGATATAAAATTATAGGACTTACAATAGCAGGGTTTAATAGATCCAATATTTTTAAAAATATTACCCTGCCTTTTAAATTAATCAAAAGCTTTTTTCAAGTTCGTGGTATACTTGCTTCCTTTAAACCAAATTTTGTGGTGGGTGTAGGTGGGTACTCTACTTTTCCGGTGCTTAAAATGGCGCAGGCAAAGGGTATTCCTACATTTATTCATGAAGCCAATTCTTTTGCAGGTAAGTCCAATCAAATGCTTGCAAAAAATGCAACAGCTATATTTACTGGCACAGGCGGTATGGAATCCTTTTTTCCAGTAAACAAATTATTTATTACCGGCAATCCAGTAAGAGAAAATATTATTACCGCTTCGCATAGCCGTGAGGCGGCACATCATTTTTTTGGACTCAGCCCAATCAAAAAAACAATTTTAATAGTAGGAGGTAGTTTAGGAGCCAATTCTATCAATGAAGTTATTTATAATCATTTAGATGGTTTTGCAAGCTTAGACCTACAACTCGTTTGGCAAACGGGTAAAACAAGTGCTACTAAATATGCAAATGCGGCTACGAGTTACAGCAATGTTTGGGTGGGTGCATTTATAGCAGAAATGGATATGGCTTACGCTGTAGCAGATGTTGTGATATCAAGGGCTGGTGCCATGTCTGTGGCAGAAATATGTGTGGCTAATAAACCGGCTGTTTTTGTGCCTTATCCATTTGCCGCCGAAGACCATCAAACAGCCAACGCTAATTATTTGGTTTCTAATCATGCGGCTTTGTTAGTGCCAGATGCACAGGCTGCTGCTACACTATTTAGTACAGTTACTAAACTGGCACTTGATACTGCACAGCAACAAACATTTATTAAAAATTTGCAACCACTTGCTATTTCAAATGCAGCAGAAGTGGTGGTAACTAAAATATTAGAATACGTACGTGCATAAATTAGATACCATAAAAAATATTTACTTCATTGGTATTGGAGGCATTGGTATGAGTGCCCTTGCGCGTTATTTTGTAGCCAAAGGATGTGTTGTTAGTGGCTATGATAAAACACAAACTATTTTAACGGAGGCTTTATCGGAGTTGGGTATTGATATTCATTACGAAGACAGTATTGACTTGTTGGATAAAAATGCATCTGTGGTAGTTTATACACCTGCCATTCCAGAGTCGCACAGGGAACTTGCTTATTACAGAAACAATGGTTACGAAGTTGTTAAACGCTCCGATGTTTTAGGATGGATCACGGAAGGCACTGTTAATATTTGTGTAGCAGGCACACACGGTAAAACAACCGTAAGTACCATGATAGCTCATTTGTTAAGAGATTCGGGCTATGGTTGCACTGCATTTTTAGGTGGCATTGCAGCAAATTACAATACTAACTTTTGGAGTAGTGATAATAATGTGGTGGTGGTTGAAGCCGATGAGTATGACAGAAGTTTTTTAAAATTACATCCGTCTGTTGCCGTTATTACCTCCATGGACGCAGATCATTTGGATATTTATAAAACAGCAGCGGCTTTTGAAGATGCTTTTGTAAGCTTTTCTGAAAAAGTAAAAGCGGGTGGTTTATTGCTTGCCAAAAAAGGACTCGCTCGCGAAGCAAGTTTTGATGCATCAAAACTTGTAACCTATAGTTTAAACGGAACTGGTGCTAGCATTTATGCAAAAGATATAGTCGTTGTTGATGGTGCCTATACTTTTACAGCAGTTGGGCCTAGTTGGCAAATAGAAGAGTTGGTTTTAAATATGGGTGGGCTACACAATATAGAAAATGCACTGGTAGCAATTGCTGTAGCCGTTCACCTAGGTATTGAGCCTGAAAAAATAAAAATAGCACTTGCAAATTTTGCGGGTGTTAAAAGAAGGTTCGAATACCTTGTAAAAACAAACGAACAGGTTTTAATTGATGACTATGCGCATCATCCTGCCGAGCTTGCGGCACTTATAAGTGGCGTTCGTAGTTTGTATTCGAATCAAAAATTAACCATTGTATTTCAGCCGCATTTATTTAGCCGTACACAGGATTTATGTGATGGATTTGCAGAAAGTTTAAGCGCCGCCGATGAAGTGGTGTTGCTTCCCATTTATCCTGCACGTGAACTACCCATACCAGGTGTTACATCTGAAATGATTGCCCGTAAAATGACTAATAAAAATGTGGTATTGCTTGAAAAAGAAGCAGTAAGTAACTGGGTAAAAAAACAACAACCCAAATTATTAGTGATGGCAGGTGCTGGGGATATTGACGTGCTTATTAGAAACATCAAAAACGATTTATAAAAACTAGACCATGCGAAACCTACCTTGGAAAAAGATTTTAATGCGAACACTCTGGATCATGCTGGGTGTTGCTACCATGGTGTTTTTTGTAATGGCCTGGCAGGAAAAGGATAAAAAAACAGTTAAAGATATTCAGATACAAATTGCTGGTGAAGAAACCCAGTTATTTATCAATGAAAGAGATATCAAAGAAATGCTTAAAGCAGGTGGGCATATTATTGGCGCTCAAATGTCTTCACTTAATTTAAGTGCTATCGAAAAAACGGTGGCAGGAAATCCTTGGGTAAAAAAAGCTGAAATTTATTATACCAATAAGCAGGTGCTACATGTGTTAATTGAAGAGCGCATCCCGGTAGCCCGCATTTTTACACCAGGAGGCGCATCATTTTACCTGGATTCTACAGGGTATAGATTGCCGCTCAGCGAAAAAGTAGTGGCACGTGTGCCAATGTTTACGGGCTTTCCATCGGATAGACCCATTTTATCTAAACCTGATAGTCAGTTATTAAAAGAAGTAGTTACCCTAGGTAAGTTTTTACACAACGACTCTTTATGGGGTGCGCAAATTGCCCAAGTGGATATTACACCACAGGCCATTTTTGAACTTGTTCCCGTAATTGGCGATCATATTATTACCCTTGGAAAACCCA
>JBEGUD010000067.1:0-6711 GCA_041179065.1 Bacteroidota bacterium
GTACCCTTACATGAGAGTTTTCCGTACCAATTGGTTCAACAATTAAGGGTCAAACAACCAGGTTTTATGGCGCCAGAAATAGTGGCAAAAACAGGATGGACCACCAACGAATTGGCTACCCATTTGATCCATACTTTACTCCAAAAACAGTATGATTTTGTTACACTTTTAATAGGGGTAAATAACCAATACCGGAATTTATCCATTACTGAATTTGACCAGGAATTTACCTTTTTATTACTCAAAGCTTTGCAGTATAATGGGCATCAAAATAGTCGTGTTTTTGTGCTTTCCATACCCGACTGGGCGCACACTCCTTTTGCGCAAAATAAAGCCCAAGAAACAGGGCTAATTTTAGCAGAAATTAGTGCACAAATTGACGCCTTTAATGAGGTCATAAAAAAGCGCTGCGAAGACATGGAAATTGAGTTCGTTTATATCACGGATTCTACCAGAAATTGTGCGCCAGAAATGATCGCGCAAGATGGCCTACATTATAGTGCCAATATGCACCAAATTTGGGCAGGCTTATTACTCGAAAAATTTATATTATAATTTTAAATACCCGGCCATTTCTGTGGCATAATTTTTAGCGGCCTCGCGAGCAGCTTCGGCAAAATCTTCTCCGTTACTTGCAAAAATAATGGCCCTACTTGCAGCCACCAACAACCCACAATCTGGTGTGGCGCCATATCGTGAAACTTCTTCTAAACTACCACCTTGTGCACCAATACCTGGCACCAATAAAAAGTGGTTTGGAATAATATTTCTGATGCCTTCAAAATCACTTGCCTTGGTAGCACCCACCACAAACATTAAGTTGTTTGGTGTACCCCAACTAGCTACTTTTTCAAGCACTACTTCGTACAATTGTTTGCCAGAATTTGCGAGCGTTTGTTGCTCAAAATCTTGGCTTCCTGCATTAGAAGTTAAACCCAAAACAATGGTCCATTTATTTTGATATTCTAGAAAAGGACGCACGCTATCTTCACCCATATAAGGGGCTACAGTTACAGCGTCAAACTGCATGGTTTCAAAAAAAGTTCGGGCATATTGGGCCGAGGTATTGCCAATATCCCCCCGCTTTGCGTCGGCAATTGTGAACAAATTTTTGGGGATATATTCTAGTGTTTGCTGCATGGTTTCCCATCCTTTTACCCCTTCAGACTCGTAAAAAGCGGTATTAATTTTATACCCAACACAGTAATCTTTGGTGGCATCAATGATTTGTTTATTAAACGCCAAAACCGCGTCTGGCTTGCCTTGCAAGTGCTTTGGCAATTTAGAAACTTCGGAGTCTAACCCCACCAATAAATATGATTTTTTAGCCCCAATTTGAGCCACCAATTGTTCGCGCGTCATACCGCAAATATACAACACTTTTTGGGGGTAAACTGTGGGTAGCGCAGGCTAAAAATTGCTTTTCTTTGTACCACGTTTAACCCTATGGAAAAGAAGGCTTTATACTACGCAGACTACCTACATCTAGACAAAGTTTTAGATGCACAGTATCCTGTGAGTTTTACGGACGGTCACGAAAAAGCGCATGACGAAATGTTGTTTATTGTGATTCATCAGGCCTACGAACTTTGGTTCAAACAAATCATTTTTGAACTCGATTATGTGTTGGATGTTTTTGGTCAACCTGCCATCAACGACAATGACGAAGACATGAATTTGGTGCGTCATCGACTTCGCCGAATTATAAAAATTTTACAGCTGCTAAATGATCAAGTAAACGTTCTTGACACCATGACGCCGCTCGACTTTTTAGCCTTCAGAAATTTGCTTACCCCTTCTTCTGGATTTCAGTCAAAACAGTTCCGACTCATCGAAGCAAAACTTGGTTTAGAAATTGACAACAGACACCAAAAAGAATATTACAAAAGAACAGACGAAGGCGGATTTGATAAACCAGATTACAATCAAATTTCAGCCGCCGAAACCGATAAAAGTTTATTAACGCGTATTAACGAATGGCTCGAAAGAATGCCGTTTTTTAATGACGAATTTGGCAACAAATTTTGGGACGAATACCGCAGCATTTATTTGGCCGGATTAACACCCCGCGAAGCGTCAAAAATTCATGATTTTGATTATGTTTTTTTTGAAAAAAATCCAGCAGATGCAACACCCGAAATGTTAGCCAATTTAAGAGGCTCTTTTTCACCAAAAGCGATGCAGGCGGCACTCTTTATTATGCTCTATCGTGACTACCCTATTTTTCAAACCTCTTACCAGGTGTTAGACGCACTTATTGAGATCGATCACTTAATGAGCAATTGGCGTCATAAACATTTAATTATGGTTCGCCGCATGATTGGTATGCGTGTGGGTACAGGTAATACATCTGGGGCTGGTTATTTGGAAGGCGCCCTTAACAAACATTTTATTTACAGAGACCTTTCCGGACTCTCCACTTATTTAATTGAAAGAAAAAAAATTCCTGCACTCCCAAAAAGCCTAATTGAAAAATTAGGGTTTTCATTGGGGCTTCATCATGCAGGATAAAATATAAATTATGAAACAAAGCATCAAACATTTACTACTCATCTTACTGGTTGGTACTTTTTATGTTAGTACCGCACAAAAACCAACAGATGCAAAATTACCTGTTGATTCAAAAGTTAAAATTGGCAAACTCGCCAATGGACTCACCTACTACATTAGAAAAAATGTAGAGCCTAAAAATAGAGCCGAGTTAAGACTTGTTGTAAACGCTGGTTCAACTTTAGAAACAGAAAAGCAAAGAGGCCTTGCGCACTTTGTAGAACACATGTGTTTTAATGGAACCAAAAATTTTAAAAAGCAAGAACTCGTAGACTTCCTAGAAAAGAGCGGTGTTAATTTTGGTGCCGATTTAAATGCGTATACCAGTTTTGATGAAACGGTGTATGAATTACAAGTTCCTACCGATAGCCCCATGGTGTATAAAAAAGCCATGCAGGTTTTAGAAGACTGGGCACACCAAGTAAGTTTTGATCCATCCGAAATTGATAAAGAGCGTGGAGTTGTAACAGAAGAGTGGCGTTTAGGCAGAGGTGCAGATGCCCGTTTAAGAGACAAGTACTTCCCTATTATTTTAAATGGTTCTCAATACGCTAAAAGACTTCCTATTGGCACCAAAGAAAGTATCAATGGAGCGCCTTACAGTGAGCTTACTGGATTTTACAAAGATTGGTACCGTCCTAATTTACAAGCGGTGATTGTAGTTGGTGACATCGATGTAGCTGAAACAGAAAAAATGATTCAAGCGCATTTTGGTAAACTTAAAAACCCGGCTAGTCCTAAACCACGCACTAAATTTAGCATCCCTGCTTTTACAGATACCCGCATTTCTATTTTAACGGATCCAGAGCAGGCCTACAATGTGCTTCAAATGTTTTACATGCTTCCTGCTGTTAAAGAAGCAACCACCGAGGGGGAATACAGACAAGGTATGGTGCGCGAACTCTTTAACCAAATGATGAGTAGCCGCCTAGACGAACTATCTCAAAAACCAGAAGCACCGTTTTTATTTGCGAGCAGCAGCTACGGTGAATTTATTGGAGACAAAGACGCATTTACCCTTTTAGCCGTTCCTAAAACAGCTAAAGAAATGGAAGCGGCATTTAATGCCATCTTAACAGAAAACGAAAGAGTAAAGCAGTACGGCTTTGTACAATCCGAACTTGACAGAGCGGTTAAAAACGTTTTGTCTCGCATGGAAAATTCTTTTAAAGAAAAAGACAAAACAAAATCGGTTCAAATTTTACAGGAATATGTAAGAAACTTTTTAAAAGGTGAAGCCATTCCTGGTATCGAAAAGGAATTTGAAATGTACCAGCGCTACTTACCTGGCATTGCTTTACAAGAAGTAAACGCGCTCATTAATCAGTGGCTTAACGTTACAGGTAAAACTGTTCTAGTACTCGCCCCAGAAAAAGAAAAAGAAAATTTAATCAATGAAGCAGGCATCAAAGCAATACTTGCTAAACCCATTGCAAAATTAAATGCTTACCAAGATAAAGTAGCTTCAGGACCATTATTACCTAAAGCTCCCGTAGCCGGTAAAGTTGTTGCAGAAAAAGTTTACGACAGCATTGGCACACGCGTTTGGACCTTATCAAACGGTGCAAAAGTTGTTGTCAAGCCTACTACATTTAAAAATGATGAAATTCAATTCTCTGGTATTAGCTGGGGTGGGTCATCACTTTATTCTGATGCCGATTTTGTAAATGCCTCTAACGCAGCAATCGTAGCAGCATATGGCGGTATGGGTTCTATTGATTTTCAGAGCATGCAAAAAATGTTTGCAGGTAAAAACTTTGGCATCAACCCTTCTATTGCCGAATACATGCAAGGTTTTTCGGGTAGTAGCAGCCCTAAAGATTTAGCAACAGCGCTAGAAGTGTTACATGGTTATTTTGTAGCGCCACGTAAAGACGCTCAAATATTCCAATTTATTTTACAGCAGTACAAAGTGCAGCTTACCAATAAAAACAATGACCCGGCATCTGTATTTTCTGATACCGTAGCATATGTGATGGGCAACTACAACCCAAGACGCAAGCCACTCACTGTAGAAATGCTTGATCAACTTAATTTGGATAGAAGCTTTAACATCTTTAAAGAGCGCTTTAGCAACGCAGGTCAGTTTGTATTTACATTTGTTGGTAATGTAAACCTCGATAGCCTTAAGCAGTTAACTGAAATGTATATTGCCTCATTACCTGCATCAGGTTCATTAGAAATGTACAAAGATTATGGTGCAGCCTACCCTACCGGCAACATTTCAAAAACCCTTAAAAAAGGTAAAGAAGCAAAAGCGAGCGTACAATTATTTTACACGGGCACATTATCTAGCGTTGGCGAATTAGACGAGCTTCAATTAGATCAACTCACCAAAGCGATGGGTATTAAATTAAGAGAAACCCTTCGTGAAGATGCGGGTGGTGTATATGGTGTAGGCATTAGTGGCGGTATTAATAAAGAGCCTAAAAAATCATATAGTATCACTATTAGATTTGGCTGTGCCCCAGAAAATGTAGAAAAATTAATTGCACTCGTAGAAGAAGAAATCAAGCAAACCAAATTAAATGGTGTGGCGCAAATTAATATTGAAAAAGTAAAAGCCGAGCAAACGAGAAGTCTAGAAAATGACGTAAAAGAAAATAGCTACTGGCGTTACAAATTAGAGCAAGCAATTTTTAGAGGTTCAGACCCTACTAAAATTTTACAAGCACCTGCCCGCATTAATTTAATTGACGTTGCAACAACAAAAGCACTCGCCAATAAATATTTTAACGAAGCCAATAAAGCAAAATTTGTTTTATTGCCAGAATAATTCATAGTCGACAAGAATAAAAGATAGCATTATGTCAATTGGAACATTTCATTATCCGCAACCTGCCAACGAACCCGTATTAAATTACGCACCCGGAAGCCCAGAGCGTGCTGCCCTCAAAAAAACAATCGCTGCCTTAAAAAAACAGGTCATTGATGTACCTATGTATATTGGTGGTAAAACCGTAAGAACCGGAAAAAAAGTAGCCATGCATCCGCCACACGAGCGCGCACATGTACTTGGCCATTTTCATATGGGTGATAAAAAACACGCCATAGACGCCGTAAATGCAGCACTTAAAGCAAAAGATGCTTGGGCTGCGATGTCTTGGGAAAACAGAGCCCATATATTTTTAAAAGCTGCCGATTTACTCGCTACCAAATACAGGTTCCATATTAATGGTACCACCATGCTTGGTCAAAGTAAAAATGCATATCAAGCTGAAATTGACGCTGCTTGTGAGCTCATCGATTTTTTACGATTCAACGTTCACTTTTTAAGTGAAATATATAAGCAACAACCAGCATCGGCACCCGGTATGCACAACCGCCTAGAATGGCGTCCACTAGAAGGATTCGTTTTAGCGGTAACCCCTTTTAACTTTACAGCCATTGGTGGTAACCTACCTACTTCTGCTGCCATGTGCGGTAATACCGTTGTTTGGAAACCTGCCAACACACAGGTTTATTCGGCGCAAATGTTTATGCGCATTTTAAAAGAAGCCGGCTTACCGGATGGTGTTATTAATTTAATTTATGTAGACGGACCTACCATTGGTGAAGTATGTTTCTCACACCCCGATTTTGCGGGCGTGCACTTTACAGGTTCTACCGGTGTCTTTAATAATATGTGGAAAGTGATTGGTGAAAATATTCCAAAATACAAATCATACCCGCGCATTGTTGGTGAAACAGGCGGTAAAGACTTTGTAATGGTACATAAATCTGCAGATGTTGATACGGTTGTTACTGCACTAGCAAGAGGTGCTTTTGAATTTCAGGGACAAAAATGTTCAGCTGCTTCAAGGGCATACCTTCCGAGCAACCTTGCTCCTGCTATTAAAACTAAATTAGTAGCTGCCGTTCAATCCATGAAAATGGGAACCGTAGAAGACTTCTCAAATTTTGTAAACGCCGTTATTGATGAAAAGTCATTTAACAATATTGCAAAATATATTGACAGGGCTAAAAAGGATAAAAAAGCTAAAATACTCGTGGGTGGTAATTACAGCAAAAAAGACGGCTTTTTTGTTGAACCAACCGTCATTGAAGTGTCTGATCCAAAGTATGTAACCATGTGCGAAGAGATTTTTGGACCCGTTTTAACCATTTATACGTATAAAGCCGAGGCCTTCGAAAAAACCCTTGACCTGGTTAATACCACGT
>JBEGUD010000068.1:0-16775 GCA_041179065.1 Bacteroidota bacterium
TTTTTTTAGCCCTTTTTTCATACTTTTGCACCCCCGAATTCATTAAACCATCGGGGTTATTTTATGCAAATTTTCCGTAAACAATTAAACGCAGATGCTCAGGACAGCACTGGTGCCGAGGCAACAGCTGTAACTGCGACAACAAATGCACCTGCAGCAGCGCCAGTTGTTGAAACTGCGCACGATGATTTTGACTGGAGCATTGACAAACGTAACGTTAGTCATTATGCCGAAGCAGAAAGAGTAAAGTATGATAAAGTGTATGATGACACTTTCGTACAAATCCAAGATGGCGAAATCATGAATGGTATCGTTGTTGCTTTAACTAAAACAGATGTTGTAATCAACATTGGTTTTAAAAGTGATGGCCTTATTTCTTCTAACGAATTCCGTGATCTACAAGGATTAAAAATTGGTGACGAAGTAGAAGTGATGGTTGTTGAAAAAGAAGACCGTCAAGGAAACTTACACCTTAGCCGCAAATCTGCGCGCATCTTCCGTGCTTGGGAAAGAATTATGGAAGTGCACAAAACAGGTGAAGTGGTTACAGGTACTGTTACCAGCAAAACAAAAGGTGGCTTGATCGTTGATGTATTTGGTATGGAAACTTTCTTACCAGGTTCTCAAATTGATGTGAAGCCAGTTACTGATTACGATCAGTTTGTTGGTAAAACAATGGAATTTAAAGTTGTAAAAATCAACGAAACAATTAAGAACGCAGTTGTATCACACAAAGCCCTTATCGAAAGCGATATCGAAGCACAACGTGCAGAGATCATGAGCAAATTAGAGAAAGGTCAAGTATTAGAAGGTGTTGTTAAAAACATCACTGACTTTGGTGCATTTATGGACTTAGGTGGACTTGATGGTTTATTATACATCACCGATATTTCATGGGGTCGTATCTCTCACCCTAGCGAAGTGGTGAAGATGGATCAAAAATTACAAGTGGTTGTATTAGACTTTGATGATGACAAAAAACGTATCAGCTTAGGTCTTAAGCAATTAACACCACACCCTTGGGATGTATTACCAGAAGGACTTTCAGAAGGTTCTGTTGTGAAAGGTAAAGTAGTAAACATTGAAGATTACGGTGCGTTCTTAGAAATTCAACCAGGTGTTGAAGGTCTAGTTCACGTATCTGAAATTACATGGGCTAACACACCAATCAACGCAAAAGAATTCTTTAAGTTACAAGATGAGTACGAAGCTAAAGTGGTAACACTTGATAAGGACGCACGCAAAATGAGCTTATCTATTAAGCAAATGAGCCAAGATCCTTGGAGCAGCATCGAATCTAAATTCCCTGAAAACAGCAAGCACAAAGGTTTGGTAAAAAATATCACTCCGTACGGTGTTTTTGTTGAAATGGAGCCAGGTATTGGTGGTATGATTCACATCAGCGATTTAAGCTGGTTGAAGCGTTTCAATCACCCTTCTGACTACACTAAAGTGGGCGATGCTATTGATATCATTATCTTAAGCATTGATAAAGAAAATAGAAAATTACAATTAGGTCATAAGCAATTAGAAGAAGATCCTTGGACTGCATTAGAAGAAACTTTTGCAATTGGATCTATACATGAAGGTACCGTTACCCGTAAGGATGACAAAGGTGCTCTTGTGCAACTTCAATATGGCTTAGAAGGATTCGTACCTAACCGTCACTTGAACAAAGAAGATGGCACACAGGTAAAAGCAGATGATACAGCGCAGTTTATGGTGATCGAATTTGATCGCAACGAAAAGCGTATTGTGTTATCACACGCTCGCCTTTGGGAACAAGTAATAGCTGAAGAAAAAGAAGTAGCTAAGAAAGAAGCCAAAGCAGAATCTGACAACACCAAGAAGGCAGTAAAGGCGGTTCAGTCTAAAGTAGAGAAGTCTACCTTAGGTGATTTAAGCGCGCTTGCTGACATCAAGGCTAAATTGCAGGAAGGTGAAGGTGGGAACTAATTAGTCCCCTTTCATTAGGAATAGGTCAAAAAGCTGTCTAACCACCCGGTTAGGCAGCTTTTTATATTTTTCTTAACTAGTTGATAGTCAATATCCGAAATCAAATTTCTAATTTGCTAACAATTAACTAATTTTGCCAACTTGTATGAATAGAATTGTAATTGTTTTTTTGGCGGCTTTTATACTGGTTTCCTGCTCCTCAAAGTTTTCTAAAATCTTAAAGAGCAAAGACGTCGAGTATAAGTATAAAATGGCGGAGCAATTTTATGCCAAAAAAGATTACAGCAAAGCGCAAGTTTTGTACGAAGATATTTTTCAGGTGATGAAAGGTACTCCTCGTTACGAAGACATGTATTATAAATTCGCGTATTCTTATTACTATCAAAAAGATTACTCGAACGCCGAAAACTTGTTCAAGAATTTCTTGGAAAACTTTCCGAGTTCTAGCAAGTTGGAAGAAATAGAATACATGCGTGCGTATTCGTTCTTTAAAGAATCACCAAAAGTAGATTTAGATCAAACCAATACCAATAAAACCATGCAGTTGATGCAGGTGTTTATTAATGGACATCCAGGTTCTAAAAGAGTACTTGATGCAACAGAAATTATAGATCAGTGTAGAGAGAAGTTAGAAGAAAAAGAATTTAAAGCAGCACAGCTTTATTTAAACTTAGGTTATTATAAAGCAGCAGCTGTGGCTTTTGGTAATGTGTCTGATAATTTTCCGGATTCAAAAAAAGCGGATTTATATAAGTGCCAGGTAGTGGTATCTTATTATAAATACGCCGAAATGAGTTACGAAGAAAAGCAGCCAGAGCGTTATGCAAAAGTGATTGTAGAAGCCGATGATTTTTTAGAGCGCTACAATACAAGTAAATACGTAGACGAAGTGAATAAATATAAAACAGCATCTTCAAATTATTTAAACAATACAAAAAAATGAGTAAGCTAAGAAGACAATTAAGTGCCAACACCCCAAGCGTTGTTGAAACGAAGAGCCTAATAGATATTAAAGCAAAAACTGGTAATTTATACGAGTCTATTGCAATTGTTGCGCGTAGAGCCAATCAAATCAATGTATCTATCAGAGAGGAATTGCACAATAAATTGGAAGAGTTTGCTAGCCACACAGATAGCCTAGAAGAAATTCACGAAAATAAAGAGCAAATCGAAATCTCTAGAGCCTATGAGAAAATGCCTAACCCAGCTATTTTAGCAACACAAGAATTTATGGAAGGCAAAGTGTATTACAGAAAAAACGAAGACAACGATTTATTCCGTTAATTCAAACAAATCTATTTTATATAAAAGACAGTGTAATAACTGTCTTTTTTTGTTATTTTAGAGTACGTTACTTGATTTTATATGAAGGTTGTTAAAACAGTGTTTATTTGTTTGTTGGTGCTTGTTTTTTCAGGTGCTAAAGCCCAGGAATTACAGGCTAGGGTAACCGTATTGTCAAATAGGGTAGCCACCACTGTAGATCGTAAAATATTTGCAACACTACAAACGCAGTTAACCAACTTACTCAACAATAGAAAGTGGACATCTGATTTGTACAAGCCACAAGAAAAAATTGAATGTAGTTTTATTGTTAATATAGAGTCTATTGTTGAAACCAATGTATACAAAGCCACGCTAAGCATTCAGGCAGCCCGTCCGGTGTATGGGTCCAGTTATAAAGCTAGTATGGTTAATTTTCAGGACCCCGATGTAACCTTTAAATACCAAGAATTTCAGCCACTTGAATTCAATGAAGCTAGGGTTCAAGGAACAGATGCCGGCACCGCCAATTTACCCGCTATTTTTGCATACTACGCTTATATGATTATTGGGTTAGATTATGATTCGTTTGCCCTAAAAGGCGGTGAACCGTATTTTAGAAAAGCCTTAAACATTGTAAATAATGCGCCCGAAGGAAAAGGCATACAAGGCTGGAAAATGTTTGATGGACTTCGCAACCGTTTTTGGCTCGTAGAAAATGTAACCAATGCCCGTAACAATGTCATTCACGATATATTTTACGGTTATTACCGAAATGGTTTAGATCATTTGATTGACAACGAAACGCTTGCGCAAAGCTCAATATTAGCAGTGCTTATTCAACTGCAAGCTTTTGCGCAGGATAACCAAAATAGCATGATTCAGCAGTTTTTTTTACAAAGTAAATACACTGAATTATCAGGCATTTTTAAAAAGGCAAAAGCAGCCGACCGGGTAAAAGCCACCGAATTATTAACGGTACTTGATCCTACCAATGCGCCAAAATACAAAGAAGCACTGCAATGATCCAGCGTATAACATATCCCATCCTTTTTGCTTTGGTGCTCCTTGTTTCCTGTAACAACGGAACGCCTAAAAATGTATTACCCGTTAATACGATGAAGGTTGTCATGTTTGATATGCTCAAGGCCGATGAATGGTATGCGCGAAAATTAGTAGGAGATACCCTGATGTTAAGGGTTAAAGAGGATATTCCTTTGTACGAGCAGGTGTTTGCAGTGCACAAGCTTACCAAAAAAGAGTTTTTTGATAGTTATCATTATTACGAGGCGCATCCAATAGCGTATAAAGAGCTAGTGGATTCTCTGGAGTCGTATGCCAACAAGCAAAAGCTAAAAACCATAAAAAAATAAACAATATTTATTCTTACTTGTTACAATAAAAAACAAAAAACCATGAGTTTAACAACAGGCACCACAGCCCCTAATTTTAGTTTATTTGACACCGATAAAAATCAGGTTCATTTAGCAGACCAAAAAGGTAAAAATGTAGTTTTATTATTTTTCCCTTTAGCATTCACTGGCGTTTGTACCACAGAGCTTTGTTCTATCAGAGACAATATTGCAGTATACAATAATACAAGTGCTACTGTATTTGGTGTTTCGGTAGATTCTTTATTTGCCTTAGGAAAGTTTAAAGAAGAGCAAAATCTAAACTTCCCTTTATTGAGCGATTTTAACAAAGAGGCTGCAAAAGCATTTGGCGTTTTATATGATGTATTTCCTGCATTTGAAATGCAAGGTGTGAGCAAGCGTGCTGCCTTTGTAATTGACAAAGAAGGTGTTATTCAGTACGCCGAAGTTTGCCCAACACCTGGTGATTTACCAAACTTTACAGCAATTCAAGAAACCCTTGCTAAACTAGCTTAATTTAGTTTGTTGTATCTTTGAACTATTAGGTCAAAAGCATGCAAAAAAAGAACTTCATTATAGTTGGTATATTATTTATCATTACCTCCAGTTTTACACCTGGGGGTAATGGTTTTTATGACTCTTTTTTTAGCGCACCTGCTACCGCTAAAGTGATCCGCTTTTATCCCAACCCTGCTACCACCGTTATCAACTTTGAATTTGATAAATCGGTAGCATCTACAAGCGTCATCACAATCTATAGTTTTTATGGAAAAAAAATGAGCGAGCAGCGTTTATCGACGAATAAAGTGAGCTTTATTTTGGACGATAATTACACCCGCGGCTTGTATGTTTTTCAACTCCGCGACCAAGCAGGCAGGCTCATTGAGTCTGGTAAATTTCAAGTAAACAAGTAGTTTACTTATCTGTTACTTCAACAATCAAGAATTTTAAATAATTGGTATTTTCCATACCCCAAATTATGGGATGATCAGATGCTTGCGCTTGAAACGTAACCTGTCTAATTTTTTTGCGCGCATCCTTTGCTGCCATTTCGATGGTTTGCAAAAACAGTTCTGGTTGTACGAGATTGGTGCAACTTGATGTCACTAAAAAACCGCCGTTTTTAATTAATTTCATACCGCGTAAATTAATTTCTTTGTATCCGGTAATGGCTTTTTGAATGCTTTCTCTACTCTTTGTAAATGCAGGTGGGTCAAGCATTACAACGTCGTATTGTCTGCCATCTTTACCCCATTGCTTTAGAACATCAAATGCGTTCATCGCTTCAAATTTACAAATCGCATCCAGTCCATTGAGTGCTGCATTTTTATTGGCTTGCGCCACGGCGTTTTCAGAAATATCTAAACCCAGTACAGATTTTGCGCCATAATGTGCGGCATGAATTTCAAATGTTCCAGTATAAGTAAACGCACCTAAAACGTCGGCGCCTTTTACGATATGTTGTATTGCTTTTCGGTTGTCTTGTTGGTCTAAAAAGTATCCTGTTTTTTGTCCATTTTGTATATCTACATGAAACCTTAGTCCATTTTCATTGATGATAATATTTGTATCAAATGGCTCTGATAAAAAACCTTTTATTTGCGTAAGTCCTTCTAGTTCTCTTACAGGCACATCGTTTCTTTCGTAAATTCCTTTTGGAGAAAAAATGGCATTAAGTGCTTCCACTATGGCAGGCTTCCAATTATCCATACCTAATGACAAAGTTTGTAAAACAAAGTAGTCGTTAAACTTGTCAATGATAAGGGCAGGCATTTGGTCTGCTTCACCAAATACAAGTCGGCAATTTTCGGTATAACCTATTTTTTGACGATAAGCCCATGCTTCTGCGATACGGCGGTGAAAAAAGGCAGCATCAATGGTTTCGGGCTTACGGGTGAGTAAGCGCACTAGAATCTGGGATTTTGGGTTAATATAGCCTCTACCTGCAAATTTACCATCGGCATAATGTACATCTACTGTGGCAGCTGGCTCAATAGGGCCCTCGATTTTGTCTACTTCATTGCCAAATACCCAGGGGTGACCATTTGCGATACGCGCCGCAATCTTCTTTTTTAGAAACAACTTTGTCATGTCTGCGAAGATAAGGCGGATTAATCTGCCAATTTTTCCCTTTTCTTTGCAACGGCAAAATTTTTGCCATAATAAAGTGGTAAAACAATAAGCAATAGTTATGGAAGCGTCAATACCAAACGAAATGGAGCAAAATATTGAAAATGAGCTCAATACCGATGAAAACATACCTGGAACCGAGCATCTAAATGAGCCGGTTGCTGATGAAGATCCTATTACCAAGCTTGAGGCCGAATTGCAGGAGCAAAAGGACAAATACCTGCGTTTAATGGCAGAGTTTGACAATTATAGAAGAAGAACATCCAAAGAGCGTTTAGAGCTTATTCAAACCGCTGGCAAGGACGTTATAGTTTCGATGCTTGACATTTTAGACGATTGTGACCGCGCCGAAAAGCAGTTGCAAAGTTCAGATGATATCGCAGTTCAAAAAGAAGGGATTCAACTCGTTTTTAATAAATTGCGTGCTACAATGTTAGCCAAAGGAGTTAAGGCGATGGAAAGTATCCACGAAGAATTTGATGTTGAAAAGCATGAGGCCATTACTGAAATTCCTGCACCTTCTGAGCATTTAAAAGGGAAGGTAATTGATGATGTAGTAAAAGGGTATTATTTAAATGATAAAATTATCCGCTTTGCAAAAGTGGTGGTAGGAAAATAAATGAACAATGGCAAAAAGAGATTTTTACGAAATATTAGGGGTATCTAAATCTTCATCTGCAGATGAAATTAAAAAAGCATACCGTAAAGTGGCGATGCAGTTTCACCCAGACAGAAATCCAGGTGATAAAGAAGCAGAAGATAAATTTAAAGAAGCCGCTGAAGCCTATGAGATTTTAAGTGACGCCGATAAAAAAGCAAAGTATGACAGGTTTGGTCATAATGCTTTTGGTCCAGGAACGGGTGGTGGCGCTTCTCATAGCTCTAATATGGATGATATCTTTAGCCAGTTTGGAGACATGTTTGGTGACGATGCTTTTGGTTCTTTTTTTGGTGGCGGCGGAAGATCAAGAGGTGGTGGAGGCAGAGCAGCAAGAGGACAGCGTGGTAGCAATTTGCGTATTAAAATCAAATTGAATTTTGAAGAGATCGCTAAAGGTGTCAACAAAAATGTAAAAGTAAAAAAGCATGTTACATGTACCGGTTGCGGTGGTAACGGTGCTAAAGATAAAAACAGCGTTCAAACTTGTAGTTCATGTGGCGGTAGTGGACAAGTGCGTAAATTAACCAATACTTTTTTAGGTCAAATGCAAACTGTTACTACATGTTCATCTTGTAATGGAGAAGGGACAACCGTTACAGCTAAATGTGGTACTTGTAAAGGTGAGGGTAGAATGTACGGCGAAGAAACAATTTCTATAGATATTCCAGCAGGTGTTCAAGAAGGAATGCAGCTGAGTATGAATGGAAAAGGTAATGCTGGGGAAAGAGGTGGAAGCCCTGGCGATTTAATTATACAAATCGAAGAGGAAGCACATCCAGAATTACAGCGTGATGGATTAAACGTAGCATTTGATTTACACTTAAATTTTGTGGACGCTGTATTTGGAACACAAGTAGAAGTGCCTACCATTGATGGGCGTGCTAAAATAAAAATCCCTGCGGGTACCCAAAGCGGAAAAATATTTAGACTCAAAGGAAAAGGTTTCCCAGAAGTGCAGGGTTATGCAAAAGGGGACCAACTCATTTACGTAAATATCTGGACGCCTCAAGCGGTTACCGACGAAGAAAAAGCAATGCTAGAAAAATTACAAGCTAGCGGTAATTTCAAGCCTAATCCAAGTAAGTCTGATAAAAGCTTTTTTGACAGGGTTAAAGAAGCCTTTAATTAATTTATTTATATTATTTATTCAGCAAGTTTGTAAATATCCTTGCTGTTTCGGCCATAGCCATCGTAGTCTAATCCATAGCCTAATACAAATTTATTAGGGATAGAAAAGCAACAGTAATCGATGGGAACCTCAAACACCGTAGCATCTGGCTTGTGCAGAAGTACCCCAATTTTTAGAGATGCGGGTTGTTGGTTGTGTAGTTGTGGTAAAAAGGTATGAAGTGTTTTGCCGGTATCTATAATGTCTTCTAGTACAATAATATGTCTATTGGTAAGGTCTATATCTAAACCAATGGCGGTAATCACTTGTCCGGTAGAAGTGGTACCCTTGTAGGAAGCTAGTTTAATAAAGCAAATTTCAGCTTCTATTGAAACCGATTTAAACAAATCGGAAGCAAACATGAAAGAGCCGTTTAGTACAGCAATAAATAAAGGTTTTTTACCAGCATAATCCGTGTTAATTGCTGCTGCTAATGCAGCAATTTTTTCTTGGATAAGTGCTTCAGGTAAAAATATTTCGAAATTTTTTCCGTGTAATTGAATTGTAGACATACCCTTATTTTTTCTTTCTTTTTTTAGATTTCTTAGTGACAGGTTTGGCAACCGAAGCTGCCCTTAATTTAATTTTTTGACCAACTTGTAAAATGCGCTCTTTAGTACTCGTAGGGTTGAGTGCTAGCAAACTGCTTAACAGAACGCCCTCTTTTTGTGCAATACTATACAGTGTTTCAGTACCTGTTACTGTATGCACTTCAGAAGCGCCGTATTTTTGTTTCTTTTCAATAAATAAAATACGGTCTTGGTCTAAAATGTTCATTTCAGCAAGTTCATTGTACTCGAATATTTTACTTAAACTTATTTTATTATTGTTTGCAATAGCAAGCAGTGAACTTCCTTTTGTTGCAAGTACTGCTTTTGTATGATTGATGGTTACCTTGGTGTTTTCAAGTAAGCTTACTGGAGCAGGAATCACTTCTTTGGTTGGTGCTGCTTGTAGGGATGGCGATACTACTGGTGCCGGCGCTGGGGCAGGCACTTCTTTTTCTGGTGCCGGTTGCTTTACAACTACTGTAGGTTCAGTCGTTATTGCAGGCTCAGTTACTGGCTTTGTAACAGGTGCTGGCGTAATTACAAAATCAATTCCTTTTTTCTTGTTTTCCAATGCAATTAATGAGTATTGTGCTAAATCATAATCATTGATTGCTTTTATAAGCAGTGCGGGATAATTTGGATTGGTGGCATAACCTGCTTGCTTGAGTCCAAAAGCCCAGCTTGTAAAGTCAGTAACATCAAGCTTAAATAAAAAAGCGTAGTGTGTTCTTGTTTTTAAAAAGTTTGAGTGGTCTATAAAAGAGGTTTCTGCATTTTCGTAAACCCTAAAGCATTCGCCATTGGCGTCATCATTGTGGTATATTCTAGGTCCCTTCCATTCTATTTTACATTTAATGCCAAAATGATTATTTGCTTCAGTGGCTAGTCGGCTCTTGCCTGTTTGTGATTCTAATATGGCTTGTGCCAATTTAATAGTAGCAGGAACGCCAGTTCTTATTTGTTCCTGCATCGCAATGTTTTTATATTGATTGATATAGGCCGCCGTTTCCACGCCAATTGTTTGCGCAATACCGCTCAATGATATCGTTATGGCCAATAGTAGTGTGTATATTAATTTAAATTTCATAGTTCGTTTTTTTGAATCAGTAGCATGCCGTCTCTGATTGTTAATAGTACTTGTGTTGTCCGCGGATCATTTTTAACGTGTTCGTTAAATGCATGAATGGCCATTGCATTTTTACCTGAAATGGTTTCCTCTAATACTTCTCCATGAAACAGCACATTATCTGCAATGATAATGCCTCCTTTAGCAAGATGCGGAACCACCATTTCGTAATACTCGATATAACCCGTTTTGTCGGCGTCTATAAAAACAATATCCCAAGCAAAGGGGAGCGTTGGGATAATTTCTTTTGCATCTCCAACGTGTAATTCAATTTTATGATTGTCTTGGCTATTTGCAAAATAGCGCGCCGCTTTTTCTGCGTCTTCTATTCTATTTTCTATCGTGTGTAGCTTTCCGTTTGGATCAAGCCCCTTGGCTAAACATAGGGCGCTGTAGCCTGTAAATGTGCCAATTTCTAGAATATGCATGGGACGTTTGATGCATGATAACATGCTTAAAAATTGTCCTTGCACTTCGCCGCTTAACATGTGGGCTTTGGGGTGTGTAGCCCTTGTTTCATTTAATATGATTTGCAATAAAGAATCTGCGGGTGTTGTAAAAACATCCGAATATGAAATTGCTTTATCAAAAATAAATGGTAATGCCATGAATACTTATATCGCTTTTTCTTTTTTAGAAATAAGTAGTAGTCCCATAAAAGTGATAAGCCCATTAATAATGAGTAGTTCAAGTCCAATTTCGAAAGCGCCAAACAATGCTTTTTGATTGAGGTCAATGATTAAGCAAAGTAAAGGGGATACGATACAAACAAGCGGCACCCATTTGTCTAGTACATTTCTTTTTAAAAGAATGCCAAATGTAAAGAGGCCTAATAATGGTCCGTAGGTGTAGGCAGCTACTTTTAAAATAACGCCAATCATGCTTGGATTATCAATCCACTTGTATACCATTACAAATAATAAAAACACAAGGGCAAATCCAATATGTATACGTTGTCTTATGGTTTTCTTTTTTGCTTCATCCCAATCTTCTCGGCGTTGCATACCTAATATGTCAATACAAAAAGTTGCGGTAAGGGCCGTAATAGCGCCGTCGGCACTAGGGAATAATGCAGAAATAAGGGCGATGATAAATATAATGGACATAGCGGGCGGCATATTTTCTAATGCAATGCTTGGGAATAATTTGTCGCCAGTTACAGCTAGGCCGTTAGCGCTTGCATATAAATAGAGTAGGCCGCCTAAAAATAAAAACAGCGTGATAACTACTAGCATGGTAAAACCAAGTGTAATTACATTTTTTTGTGAATCCTTTAAGGTCTTTACAGAAATATTCTTTTGCATCATCTCCTGATCCATACCTGTCATGGTAATGGTAACAAAGGCACCCGCTAATATTTGCTTTACAAAAAATAGCTTACTAGATGGTTCTGTAAAAAAGATTTTAGTATAGCCCCTGTCTGCCATGGTAGACAAGCTTTCAAAGAAGCCTACATGAAGTTGATTTAAAATATAAAAGACACAAATCACAAGACCTAAAAGCATACAAGATGTTTGGAGTGTATCGGTCCAAACAATGGTTTTAACACCGCCCTCATAGGTGTACAACAATATCATGAGTAAGATAATAAGGGTTGTTGCCCAAAAAGGAACATGAAAACTTTGAAGGATCGCGTCTTGTAAAATGCGCACTACTAAATAAAGCCTCGCAGTGGCGCCAAGTGTTCTAGATAAAATAAAAAAGGAAGCGCCTGTTTTATATGAAGCAACGCCAAGCCTGCTGCTTAAGTAATTGTAAATTGAAGTTAAATTAAGCTTGTAGTATAATGGAAGTAGCACATAAGCGATGGTTAAATAACCTATCACATAACCTAGGGTAATTTGTAAATACGAAAATGCATTTACGTAATTGGTGCCACCTACAAGGGTGCCCACCTGGCCAGGAACGCTCACAAATGTTACGCCGCTCAAAGAAGTCCCCACCATACCAAATGCCACAAGCATCCAGTTACTATTTCTATTGCCTATAAAAAAAGAGTCGTTGGTACTGTTTTTACCTGTGACTTTAGCTACCACAAGTAGAATTAGAAAGTATATGATTACAAAAGAAAATAAAACAATGGGCGACATAGCAATCGTTATTTTTTGTTAAATTGTAGGCCTTAAAGGTAAGGATATTGCGCCTTTTTCATGCATAACAATCTCATATATGTCTATACAAACGGTGGCTGTTTTTTGTGGTTCCAAAGATGGATTAGATCCTGCGTTTTTACAGGAGGCATCAGCCTTTGGGAATTTATTGGGTACGGCTGGTATAAGCCTTGTGTATGGGGGCGGTAATAAGGGACTGATGGGTGCTGTAGCCAATGGCGCTATGGCTGCTGGCGTGAAAGTTATTGGTGTTATTCCAGAAGTGTTAACCACTTGGGAGCACCAGCACGAGGGGATTACCGAATTACATGTTGTATCAGACATGCACGTAAGAAAAAAGATGATGTATGAACTTTGTGATGCAGCACTTATTATGCCAGGAGGGAATGGCACTTTAGATGAACTATTCGAAATGCTTACTTGGAATACGTTAAAAATCCACGACAAAAAAATTATCTTATTAAACTGTAATGGCTTTTATGATCATTTGCTAGCACATATGCGTAAGATGCAATCGCAAGGGTTTTTATATGAAGACGTTGAACACCGTTTAATAGTTGCTACAACTGCAAAAGAAGCAGTGGGTTTACTAGAAAGTTTTTAATGACTTGCTGCGTCAAAAATTTTACCGACGTTTAGGATATTGTTAGGGTCAAATATTTTTTTAATAGAACGCATGATGCTTATATGCGTTTCTGAAAAAACGGTTTTCAAAAATGGCTTTTGAATGAGTCCTACACCGTGTTCTCCACTAATGGTGCCGCCTAAGCTTGCAATAAGTTCAAAGAGTGGCATGAGTGCAGCCGTCATTTCTGGATTGTTGTAACTGTTTTTAATGGTAGGGTGGTTGATACGTATATGCAAATTGCCATCACCTGCATGACCATAACAAACTACTTTAAATCCATTATTTGCAGCAATTTCTTTGACGCCTCTAATTAATTTAGGCAACTCAGCTCTAGGCACAACAGCGTCTTCTTCGATGGTGAAGCCTGCCATAACAGCCGCTTCATTTGCTTTTCTGCGAATTTTCCAAAGTTCATTTTTTTGCTCCGCGTCTTCTGCGAAATATATTTCACCCACTTCGAAGTTGTTTAATACTTCTGAAATAGCTTCCATTTCATTCATTAAAACATCTAGGTTATTGCCGTCTACCTCAATAATTAAATGCGCTGCTAAACCATCTGTTAATTGAACCGCTGAGCTATCTAACATTTTTGTGGCAAGCGTTATGGCGTCTATTTCCATAAGCTCCATTGCGCTTGGTGTGATACCTGCTCTAAAAATGGCACTCACTGCTTCGCTCGCTTTTTCAAGGCTATTAAATGGAGCAAGCATTAATAAATCAAACTTTGGATGCGGAATTAAGCGGAGTACGATTTTAGTAACAATGCCAAGGGTTCCTTCGCTACCAACAATTAATTGTGTAAGGTTATATCCGGTAGCATTTTTTAAAACATTGGAGCCCGTCCAAATAATTTCACCAGAAGCTAGAACCACTTCTAGGTTTAACACATAATCTTTTACAACCCCATATTTAACGGCCTTGGGGCCACCACTATTTTCTGAAATATTGCCGCCAATAAAACAACTTCCTTTACTTGCAGGATCGGGTGGATAAAAAAGTCCCTTTTCTTTGACAGCGTTTTGCAACACTTCAGTAATCACACCAGGTTCGGTGGTTACTTGTAAGTTGCGCTCGTCTATGTCCAGAATTTGGTTGAGTCTTTCGGTAGATAATAATACGCCGCCTAAATGTGGGAGTGCACCACCAGTTAACCCGGTGCCTGCTCCTCTTGGCGTTACGGGTAATACATGTTCGTTACAAATTTTTAGGATGGCTGAAATCTCAGTTGCTGTTTTTGGTTTTACAACAACGGCAGGTAAGTACAATAAATTTTCGGTTTCGTCTTTGCCATACTTGTGCAAACTTTCTTCATCTGCTACTACAAAATCATTTCCAATAAGTTGCTTAAACTGTTCTACAATAGAAGCAGTAACGACGCCGTTTGCCATTAGTATACGATTAAGAAAGAAAAACTAGAAGAGGCCAAATAATGTGCTATCAATTTTTCCAATGATATCACCTAAGTCAGCTTCATTTTCACCAAATTTATTTTTATCGCAATCAATAACGAGTAGTGGACCTTCTTGATATCCATCAATCCATTTGTTATAATATTCGTTGAGGCGTTTTAAATAATCGAGTCTGATATTTTCTTCATATTCTCTTCCTCTTTTTTGTATTTGTGATACAAGGGTAGGAACAGAAGCTTTTAAATAAATGAGTAAATCCGGAGGTTGCACCATGGTTTTAAGCGTAGTAAAAAACGCATAATAGTTGTCAAAGTCACGCTTACTCATAAGTCCCATTTCATGTAAATTGGGCGCAAAAATATTTGCGTCTTCGTAAATGGTTCTATCCTGAATAATGGTTTCAGTTCCTCTAGCAATTTCTAATAATTGGTTAAGTCTACCATTTAAAAAGTACACTTGTAAATTAAAACTCCATCTAGGCATGTCTTCATAGAAATCCATCAGGTATGGATTGTGGTCTACGTCTTCAAATTGTGGTATCCAACGGTAGTGCTTACTTAACATTTCTGTTAGTGTTGTTTTACCTGCGCCGATATTACCTGCGATAGCGATGTGTTTGGGTTTCTTAGCTTTTGCCATAGGGGTTGAAAATACGAAATGAGTATCTTAAAAAGATAATTATAGTTTGATTTTTTTAATAATAATTCATGCCAATAGCGCTCCTAACCAGCGTTAGCGTTTTTGAAGCGCTTTCACCTGCTTTTTCAGCACCTAGTTTCATGATTTTTTGAAGGGTGGCTGTGTCTTGTTGCAAGTCAGCGGCCTTTTCACGAATCGGCTTAATAAAAGCAGCCATATCTTCCGCTAATTGCTTTTTAAGGTCACCGTATCTGATAATACAATTGCCTTCACTACTGTTGTTGTAATCAGCAGTAAATTTTTCTACCGTATCTGGTGTACTAACAAGCCCCATAAGGGTAAATAAGTTTTCGATATACGCAGGCATTGGTGCGTTTGGAACTGCAGGACCGCCATCTGTTTTGGCTTTCATGATTTTTTTACGAATCACATCATCTTCATCTGCTAAGTAAAGCGTGTTCATTTGATTTTCACTTTTACTCATTTTTCCTTCGCCATCTAGGCTCATTATTTTTACGAGTTCGCCGCCATAATTAAATGCATAAGGAAGCGGTAAAACCTCGCCGTATCTATGGTTAAAGCGCTCTGCATAATTGCGCGCCATTTCTAGGTGTTGTTCTTGGTCTTTTCCTACAGGCACTTTTACAGCGCGGTGAATTAAAATATCTGCAGCTTGTAATACAGGGTAGGTAAGGAGTCCAGCGTTTACGTTTTCTGGTTGTAAACGAACTTTTTCTTTAAAGGTTACTGTTTTTTCAAGCTCACCTTTATACGCCATCATGTTTAAATACAAATAGAGTTCTGCAATTTGAGGAACGTCACTTTGTACATACAAGGCCACTTTTTCTGGATCCAATCCGCAAGCAATATTTTCGGCAATCACGCGTAAAACATTTGCTTGTAATTCTTTGGTATCTGGGTGTGTGGTAAGGCTATGCCAGTTTGCTACAAAAAAGTAACAATTGAACTCGTCTTGCATGCGCACATAATTGCGCATGGCGCCAAAATAGTTGCCTAAATGAAGGAATCCTGTAGGCCTGATACCACTTAAAACCACCTCTTTTTCCATAGCCGCGAAGATAAGGCGCTTTTTCATGATATTTGCTATACAAATACCCTAAAACTGCCCCTTATTCAAGGTTCCAATCACATATTAGGCTCACCCATCGAATACCTTAAAGGCGTTGGCCCTTTGAGGGGTGAATTATTAAAAAAAGAGCTCTCGATTTACACTTTTTCGGATTTATTAGAACATTATCCGCACAGGCATATCGATAAAACCCAGGTGCACAAGATAGGCTCCATTAGCCCCGCCACCGACTTTGTGCAGGTTGTTGGGGTGTTACAACCACCTGCTTTAATGGGTGACAAAAGAGCTAGGCGCCTAATTGCCCAGCTAGTAGATGATACGGGCACACTGGAGCTTGCATGGTTTCAGGGGGCTAATTGGGTACAAAAAAACCTGATTCCTGGTCAGAAATACCTGGTTTTTGGAAAAACAGGCTTTTTTAACGGGAAACCACAAATGGTGCATCCCGAAATTGAAATTTTTACCCCGGCCAAAGAAGGGGGCAAAGATTACCTCGAACCCGTTTACCCCGCTACCGAAAAATTAAAGGCCCGCGGGCTCAATGGAAGACAACTGGCAAAACTCACATACCAGCTTTTTTCCATGATTAAGCCCGTAGATATACCTGAAAATTTACCTGCCAATATATTATCCGATTATAAGCTCATAAACCGTTATGAGGCTTATTCCA
>JBEGUD010000069.1:0-9675 GCA_041179065.1 Bacteroidota bacterium
CTCCTCCTCTGATAATAATATCATTTCTAAAAGTACCTCCTGCAGCACCGCCACCAACACCCGGGAGCGATTGAATTACTCTACTAATATCAAAAAATCCACCGGGGTTATTTTTAATATCTTCGGTAGTTAAGCGCTGAATACTTAATGGACTTTCAAGTGTTGCAGCCTTAGCAGAATTTCTTCTGCTCGTTACAGTAACATTTGATAATTGATTTACTAGCTCCTCAATTTCTATTTGAATATTATTTTCATTACCCGTAGTAACAGGAATATTATTAAGCTGTTTGGTTTTAAAACCAACCCCAGAAACTTCGATTGTATACGCGCCCGGCTTTAACTGCGAAAACCTAAAATTTCCGAGGCTATCTGAAATTGTTTTTACATTTCCAGGCAATACTTGAACCGTTAAGCCAGACACTCGTTGCTGGGTTTTTTTATTGTATACAGTACCACTTAATTTTCCAGTAGTTTGCCCTATTACAAAAAGAGGAACTAAAAGGAAGCCAAAAAAGGCTAATTTTTGTGCAATTTTCATGAAAAGCAGATTTATAGAACTTAAACAAACTGCTACCTGAAATGTTTGCGAAAGGTTAAGATTTTGCAAGTTTTGGCCTAATTATGCTTATTACCCCCCTTTTTATTAGATTTTAGTATCTTGGGCTCCTTTGTTCACATAACCAATTAATATTTAATGCGTTTTAAGGGCTTCATGCGACATATTACAGCAGTTTTAACCATTTTGGTGGCTATAAGCGTTGTTGCACCTGAAGGATTTGCCCAAAAGAAAAAACCTGTTCCAGCTAAGAAGTCTAGTTCAAAAAAAGCACCCGTTAAGAAAAAAGCACCTGTCAAGAAAAAAACAAGCAGTTCAAAAAAGCCCACGAGCAAAAAAAAGAAAAGCAGTAAAAAAAGAAAATCTAAAAAAGGAAGAAGGCCAGTAAGAAGCATCTACTACAATCCCATTCCGGACCCTATTATTTTAAGCGAAAAAAACTGGATCTCAACACCTGCATTACCTGCTGATAGTGCTAATGCAATTACTACATCTTTACTAACAAACGATTCTGTTTATACAAAAGATTGGGTCAACGCCATCACATTTGTATATGATAGTGTAGAGTTTAATGATTTACCGGAAGAAATTTATTTGCCATTAATTAATAAAGATGAAAAGTTTTCTTTAACCTGGTACGGAAAAATAAATTCGGAATACGGAAAAAGATGGGGCAGACAGCACCATGGTTTAGATGTAGATTTAAACATTGGAGATACCGTAGTGGCTGCATTTGATGGCATTGTTAGGTATGCACAGTTTAATAAATCAGGTTTTGGAAACTGCGTCGTTATCAGACATAAAAATGGATTGGAAACGATTTATGGACATTTATGTAAAATTGATGTTGTAGAAAATCAATACGTAAAAAGTGGACAACACATTGGACTTGGCGGAACAAGCGGACACTCAACAGGGCCACACCTGCATTTTGAAATGCGCTACAAAGATTACTCTTTTGATCCCCAATTATTAATTGACTTAACCACCCAACAATTAAAAACAGAGACGGTTATATTTGACAAAGTAGACCTAGTGAATTATAGATACCCTACTATATCTCCGGTTATTGATGCCTTAGAAAAAAAGCCAACAAGTACATCTAAAAAGTCGAAAAAAGGCAAAAAAACAAGCAGTAAAAAGAAAAAGCCTGTCAAAAAATCAGTTAAGAAAAAGACTGCACCTGTTAAGAAGAAAGCTACTACTGGAAAGAAGCCTGTGGCAAAGAAGGCCCCTACTAAAAAGGCGCCCGTTAAGAAAAAGAAGTAAAATATCCACATACAATACGCCCAGGCAGTTAAAGGACCCCGTTTGCCTACCTTTACGCCAAATAAACACATACATGCTTAAAGTAGGGATTTTTGGCGTTGGACACCTCGGCAAGTTTCATATATCTAATTGGAAAGAAATTGAAGGCGTAAAAATTATCGGATTTTTTGATCCTAATAATGATAACGCCAATGATGTCATTAATACGCATGGCCTCAAAAGATTTTCTGATGAAGAAAAATTAATTGAAGCCTGTGATGTTATTGATGTTATCACCCCCACTGATTTGCATTATGAAGTTTGTATGATGGCCATCCGAAAAGGCAAACATGTATTTGTTGAAAAGCCTCTAGCTCATACCCTACAAGAAGGTAAAGATTTAGTGAACATGGTGAGAGAAGCGGGCGTAAAAATGCAAGTGGGTCATGTAGAAAGATTCAATCCGGCTTATTTAGCGTTAAAAGAAATGAACCTCAACCCTATGTTTATTGAAGTGCATAGATTAGCACAATTTAATCCTAGAGGAACAGAAGTTAGTGTGATTTTAGATTTAATGATTCATGACATTGACATTATTTTAAGCCTTGTAAAATCAGATGTAAAATCAATATCAGCAAGTGGTGTGGCCGTTATGACCGATACGCCTGATATTGCCAATGTGAGAATTGAATTTAATAATGGTTGTGTTGCTAACTTAACAAGTAGCCGCATTTCAATGAAAAAAATGCGCAAAGTAAGGCTGTTCCAAAAAGACGCCTACATTGGTATTGATTTGTTAGAAAAGAAAACGGAAATTATAAAGCTAAAACAACCAGAAGACGTAGATGCATTTTCTTTTGATATAGAAACGCCTAATGGTAAAAAAACCATTGCAATTGCAAATCCTAGCATTGAACCACTCAACGCTATTAAATTAGAACTTGAATCTTTTGTTGACGCGATTGTAAACAATAAACCTACGGTTGTAAGTGAAATTGATGGTTATTTAGCAATGGAAGTGGCCCATAAAATTTTAGACAAAATCAACAACACGTCTATCCTACAATAATATCAGGCTATTACAAAACCCCTTTTGTAGATGGTAAGTGATTGGAAAAAGGATCCCGCTTAACCGCCATTTTAATGGCTTTTGCAAATGCTTTAAAGATGGCTTCAATTTTATGATGCTCATTATCGCCAGCGCAACTAATGTTTAAATTACACTTTGCCGCGTCCGAAAAAGATTTAAAGAAATGGAAAAACATTTCGGTAGGCATCTCTCCTATTTTTTCTCTTTTAAAACTTGCGTCCCATACGAGCCAGTTTCTGCCACCAAAATCAATCAGCACTTTTGCTTCTGCTTCATCCATTGGAAGGGCAAAGCCATAACGCTCCATCCCGCGCTTGTCGGCCAGCGCCAAAGCAAACGCTTCGCCAAGCGCTAGTCCAGTATCCTCAATAGTGTGGTGCTCATCTATGTGTAAATCGCCAATTGTGGTGATGGCTAAATCTATATTTCCATGGCGCGCAATTTGCTCGAGCATGTGGTCAAAAAATCCGAGGCCTGTATGTATGTTGGCAATGCCAGATCCTGTCAAGTTAATATCTACTTGTATTTTTGTTTCGTTGGTGTTTCGTGTATGGCTCACTTTTCGAAGGCCTAGTTTTAAAAAACTATACACCTCGGGCCAGCTGCTTGTTTCAAGCGCAATGGTACTGCGTAAATCTTGATCCTGCTCCGGTGTAAGCGGGTGCAAATCACTTTTAAAATAAATGGCTTTACAACCTAGATTTTTGGCCAGTTGTATATCGGTGTAACGGTCGCCAATAACATATGAGTTACTCAAATCGTAAGCCGGATTATTGATCAGATGTGTAAGTAAGCCCGTGCCCGGCTTACGCGTAGGTGCATTTTCGTGTGCAAAGGTTTTGTCAATAATGACTTCATCAAAGGTAAACCCTTCCCCTTCGAGTGTACGTAGCATTAAATTTTGATAGGGATAAAAAGTAGCGTCCGGATAAGATGGCGTACCAAGTCCATCCTGGTTGGTCACCATTACTTTATAATAATCCAGTGATGCGGCAATATTTGAGAGTCCAACAATAGCGCCAGGTACAAAGCTTGTTTTATCTGTGCTATCTACCTGAAAATCTTGTGGCGGCTCTTGCAAAATCACACCGTCTCTATCTATAAATAAAATTCGCTTCATGCTAGATTGTTATTCGCTATTTTAATTTGCTTCTTGTTTGCTTGACTTGCAATATTGTTACAGGACCTGCTTTATTGGACCAATTACTTCTTATAAAAGTGAGTACGTCTGCAATTTGTTGGTCCGTTAAATCTGCTGCTGCAGGCATGGCATTGGAATAGAGTTCACCATCAATTTCAACGCGGTCTGCAAAACCTTTTACAATATATTTTATCAGTTTAGATACGTCAGATCCGTTTACGGCACTCGATGCATCTAGTGGCGCGTTGAGTTTTGGAACTCCGCCTCCATCTGCTTGATGGCATACCATACACCTTTGCAAGTATACTGTTTTACCGCGCGCGGCACTTGCTGCCACGACTTTATTATTACTTTGCGCTGATGCTCCCGCAACACATAGTAATACAAGAACGAACGATATATAAATACGCTGCATGCTTTATTATTTTTGATACATGATTCTATAAATCGTTCCTTTCACATCATCAGAGATGTACAAAGAACCATCAGGACCTTCTGCTAAACCACAAGGACGGTGCTGTGCATCACGTGGATTTTTAACCACTGATTTTCCAGAAAATCCATCTGCAAATACTTCCCATTTACCGGTTGGTTTACCGTTTTCGTAAGGCACAAATACAACATAGTAACCTTCTTGAGGAAGCGGTGATCTATTCCATGAGCCATGAAACGCTATAAACGCGCCGTTC
Source organism: Bacteroidota bacterium (assembly GCA_041179065.1). Taxonomy (GTDB): domain Bacteria; phylum Bacteroidota; class Bacteroidia; order Chitinophagales; family Chitinophagaceae; genus Sediminibacterium. The sequence goes on from JBEGUD010000069.1 coordinate 4,725, forward strand.
TTATAACGAGCCGGAAATTGATTACCGGTATAAAATAAAAGACCGTTAGGTGCCATGTGCGCAGGAAAGGCCATAGCTGGATTGATGTATTTATCATCCACTGTTTTAACCCCATCACCACCATATTCTGGCGCCATCATTTTTTTACCTTTTACATGATCGTAGTAAACATAAGGCCAGCCTGCATTGTCGCCTTTTTTAATAGCGTACATGGTTTCGGAAGGAAGCTCGGCGCTAACTGTGGTGTCGTATAAATCAGGGAATAAATTATTGAGCATATCTCTCCCATGCTGTGTCACAAATAACTGATTTAATTGGTTGTTCCAATCAAGCCCTACCACATTTCTAAGTCCTGTTGCATAACGCACACCTGATGCATAGCTCTGGTTTAACTGATCTACTTTAAACTGCCAAATACCACCTGCCGAATCTAGAATTGGACAAGGCATCATACCCATCGAACCTTTGGTACGGTCTTTTTCTTGACATGAATTTGAAGGCGCACCAACGTTTACATAAATATTACCTGCGTTATCTAGCGTAATAGATTTTGAGTTGTGTTGTCCTTTATCAACGAGCCCAGTAACGATGGTAGCTGCAGCATTTTCATCCACAACATCACCATTATCATTTAACGCATACTTAAACACTTCTTTATTAGAAGATGCATACAAAAAATTGCCTTTGATAGCGATACCTGTACCAGTATAACTTCCAAATGATGTTTTAGTTTCTGCCCTTCCATCACCATCGGTATCTTTTAAAACTAAAATACCTTTGCCATTATCAAGTCTTTCAAGCTTAGCATAAATAGCACCTTGTTTGTTTACTACAATATGTCTGGTACGACCTAAATTATCTGCCACTTTTAATGCAGCAAATCCTTTTGGTAATGTTAAGCCTGCGTTGTCTGCATCGGGCTTAATATTTTGCGCAGATGTGCTAACATGCGCAAGCAACATCGAAACAAACAAGCTTGAGAAAACTAAAATTTGAGTAACTTTTTTCATGGTATAAAAATTGGTGTATAAATAGAACCCTAATATAATTATTATTTAAACGTGATGGTCATTTTGTTTACCTGTTGTACCAGGCTTGCATGGCATCTACAAGCAAGGTGTTTTCTTTTTCGGTGCCAATGGTAATGCGGAGGCAGTTTTCACAAAGTTCAACGCTACTGCGGTCTCTAACCACTATTTGCTGGGTTAACAAAAAGTCATATACTGCCCTGGCATCTGCTATTTTAACGAGTAAAAAATTAGCATCGGAAGGGTATACTTTTTCTACAGTAGGCATTTTTCTAAACACATTCGCTAGCGCCTCCCGCATGTCCACAATAATTTTAATCATATCGTTTACCTGACCCACTTCTTCTAGTGCTTTTAACACAAGCTCTTGGGTTGCAGTATTGATATTATAAGGAGGCTTTACTTTGTCTAAAATATTTATGATGGCTTCCGAAGCAAAAGCCATACCAAGTCTTAATCCAGCAAGTCCCCAGGCTTTACTCAAGGTTTGCAACACCACCAAATTGGGATAGTCTTGTAGCTCCTGAATAAAAGATTTTTGCTTCGAAAAATTAATGTAGGCTTCATCAATAACAACGATACCGTTAAAATTATTAAGCACCATTTCTATAGAAGCACGTTCGATAGAATTTCCGGTAGGATTGTTGGGCGAACAAATCCAAATAATTTTTGTGTTTTCATCTATTAAGTTTTCGAGATGAATAAGATCCAACTGAAAATCTGGAAGCAGGGGCGCTTTTTTAATTTTAACATCATTAATATTGGCACTGACTTCATACATGCCATAGGTGGGCGGACAAATAATAACATTATCTTTTCCTGGCTCACAAAAACTTCTAAATAATAAATCAATACACTCATCACTTCCGTTGCCAATAAATATTTGCTCCGCAGAAACGGATTTGATTACAGATAAAGCAGCTTTTACAGCCACTTGATGCGGATCGGGATAGCGGTTGTACCACTTTGTAAGTGGTGAACCAAAACTATTTTCATTGGCGTCTAAAAAAACTTTAGCTGTGCCACTAAATTCATCCCTCGCCGACGAATACGGTGCTAGGTTTTTAATATTTTCTCTCACTAATTTTTGAACATCAAACATGCTACTATATTTATGCTTTCAAATATTTATAATGTTTGCAAACGAATGGTGATTGCATTTTTATGTGCCTCTAACCCTTCTGCTGCGGCCATGGTTTCTACTGCTGCACCAATTGCTTGTAAACCAGCAGGCGTTAATTTTTGATAGGTTATTTTTTTTACAAAACTATCTACACTCACGCCACTATACGCCCTTGCATATCCACTTGTAGGTAATGTATGGTTGGTGCCGCTCGCATAATCCCCCACCGACTCTGGACTATAATTTCCTAAAAATACAGAACCCGCATTGGTTATTTGTTCGCCAATTGCTTCATCATTTTTGCAGGCAATAATAAGGTGCTCCGCGGCGTAACTATTTACAATAAAAATAGCCTGCTCCATGGAGTCAACCACTATGGCTTTACTATTTGCTAACGCCTGCTGTGCTATATCCTTTCTTGGGAGTACTGCTAATTGGGCGGTCAATGCTTCGTTAATTTCATCTACTACTTTACGACTCGTACTAACAAGTAGTACCTGACTATCCGGCCCATGTTCTGCCTGCGACAATAAATCCGAAGCCACAAAACCAGGGTTACATGTTTCATCCGCTAATACACAAACTTCGCTAGGCCCTGCAGGCATATCAATAGCCACACCTGACTCTTGCACCATTTGTTTTGCTGCAGTAACATACTGGTTACCCGGACCAAAAATTTTATACACTTGCGGCACCGTTTCGGTGCCGTATGCCATGGCGGCAATGGCTTGCACGCCGCCAATTTTATAGATACGCGTAATACCCACCACCGATGCTGCATATAAAATAGCAGGGTGCACAGATCCGTCTTTAGATGGAGGTGTACACAAAATAATTTCTTTGCAACCTGCTATTACTGCAGGAATACCCAGCATCAATACCGTACTAAATAATGGTGCCGATCCACCCGGTATATATAGTCCCACTTTATCAATCCCCACAGCTTTGCGCCAGCAACACACACCTGGCATGGTTTCTATTGCTACCGGACCATTTACCTGCGCCTCATGAAAGCAACGAATATTTTTTGCAGCAAGCTGTATGGCTTCTTTTAATGCAGGTGATAACGCGAGTGCTGCTTCAGTAATTTCTGCTTCAGTAACCTTGGCAGTATCTAAAGTTACGCCATCAAATTGTTTGGTATAGGAAACCACAGCCTTGTCACCACCTATGCGTACCGCATCTAATACACCCTGCACCAAAGTTTGCAGTGCAGCATGATCCATTACTGGCCTTTTCAGTAATTCTGGAACTGCTTCTAATAAAGGGTTTACAATTATTTTCATACAATATGTTTATATCACCATTTTTTCGATAGGTACTACTAAAATTCCTTGTGCACCAGCCGCTTTTAGCTGCTCAATAATTTCCCAAAAATCATTTTCATTAAGCACACTATGAACGCTACTCCAACCTGGTTCTGCTAAAGGTAAAACCGTAGGGCTTTTCATACCAGGCAATAATGCAATGATTTCCGATAGTTTATCATTGGGGGCATTTAATAAAATGTATTTGGTATTGCGTGCTTTTTTTACAGATTCAATTCTAAATAATAAACGGTCTATAATCGCCTGCTTTTCGGCACTAATTAAATTAGTTGCAACGAGTACTGCTTCAGATACTAAAATGGTTTCCGCCTCTTTTAAACCATTCGAAAACAAAGTAGAACCACTACTTACCAAATCGCAAATCGCATCTGCAAGACCTATGCTAGGCGCAATTTCTACGCTTCCGCTAATTTCATGCACCTCAGCAGCTACCCCGTTATCTTTTAGATATTTTGACAAAATAACTGGATAGCTAGTGGCCACTTTTTTGCCTTCTAAAAATGATAAGCCTGTATAATTTTCAGATTTACGCACAGCCACACTTAACCTGCATTTACCAAACCCTAGTTTGTTAAGCACCGTTAATGGTTTGTTTTTTTCATACACAACATTTTCTCCTACAATACCAATATCTGCAACGCCATCTTCTACGTATTGAGGAATATCATCGTCACGCAAAAAATAAACTTCGATGGGGAAATTAGAAGCCTCTGCCTTTAACTTGTTTAGGCCATTACTAATATCTATCCCACACTCTTTTAAAAGTTTGATAGAATCGTCGTGCAACCTTCCACTTTTTTGAATCGCTAACCTTAATTTCATATACTTGGTTTAAAATAAAAGAGGCCTACCAAATGGTAAGCCTCTTCAATGTTTTATAATAGCACAAACACCTACAGCCTACCCGTTTGGTAAGAAATGATGATGGTGGTTGTGTGTAAATTGCTTCATCAGAGTACAAAAATAGCGCCTTGGTGGGCATTGAGCAAATAAAATTGAAATTTAGCCTTCAAATAACCTAAAATCTTCCACAAAACTAGCTTTTGGCAGGCTCTGCTTTAACTACCTCAATCTCAAATACCAACACACTATTAGGCGGTATGGCTTTACTTCTGGTGCGCATACCATAGGCGATACCCGCCGGAATAATAATTTTTATGGTGCCGCCTACCCTACATTTTGGCACTCCTATTTGCCAACCTTTAATTAAACGCTGCAATGGAAAACGTGCGGGCTTGTCTTTTGTTTGATCAAAAATGGAGCCATCTTTTAAAAGTGTTCCTTTATAAAAAACAGTAACGGTATCGGTTACATGTACATAATCACCACTGCCTTCTTTTACAATTTTATAATAAACGCCGCCAACACTTCCTGTGGTATCAATAATGCCTGCCGCAACAGATGCTTTAATTTGCGCGATATCTTTTTGTGCCAAACTCAAAGAGTCGGCGTCTTTGGTAAAGTCAATCACT
>JBEGUD010000070.1:0-5250 GCA_041179065.1 Bacteroidota bacterium
TATTATTAGAGGCAATTCATAAATAGTTTTTTGTACGCTTATGGATGCCAAAATAAAACAATCACTGCTTAGTTATCAATCAGAAGTTGAAGTAGAATTGTCTTCTATTTTGGATTGGTGGATGGAGCATATGCTCAATAAAGAAACCGGTTTTTTTTATGGCGAAATAAGTGATGCTAACATTCCAGACGCAAATGCGCCCATTGGCTTAGTGCTTCAAAGCAGGCTCTTGTGGACATTTTCTGCGGCATACAACCACACCCAAAATAAAGTATACCTGAGTTTTGCGCATACAGCGTATAAGCAAATTATTACTCAGTTTTATGATAATGAATATGGTGGAATGTTTTGGTCTGTGCACCCAAATGGTACACCTGCATCTACAAAAAAGCAAGCATATGGTATTGCTTTTTCAATGTATGGTTTATCGGCCTATTATGAAGCTACTAAAGACCAGGCCGCACTTGATAAAGCAGCCGAGCTATATAGTTGTTTAGAAAAGCATTTTTATGACCCGGTATATGGGGGCTATATCGAGTGTTTGGCAAATGATTTTTCTGTTATTGAAGACGTTCGCTTAAGTGATAAAGATCAAAATGCGATCAAATCTATGAATACGCATTTGCATGTGATTGAGGCGTATGCAAAGCTGTATACTGTTTTACCTAGCCAGGCGCTTAAACAATCGGTTACACAAATCCTTGATATTTTTGAGCAGCATATTATTGATCCAGCAACTTGTCAGCAAAAATTATTTTTTGAAAAAGACTGGACGAGCACCGCTAGTGTAGTTTCTTATGGTCACGATATTGAAGCCGCTTGGCTTTTGCAGGAAGCGGCTGTTATCACAAAAGATGCGTTGCGCATAGAAAAATTTACAAAATTTGCGCAGTCTATGGCCACAGAAGTTGCAGCAAATTTGTCTCCGGAAGGCGCTGTTTATAATGACTGCCATATCCATACCCAGGTTTTGGATAAAGGTATAGACTGGTGGCCCCAAGCCGAGGCGATGGTGGGTTTTTTAAATGCATTTGAAAATAGTGGTAATACTATTTATCTCCAACATTCACTAACGAGTTGGGCTGTTATTAAAAACCAATTTAAGGATGCTAGATTTGGTGAGTGGTTCTGGGGGTATGATGCATCAGGAAATTTGCTAAACAAAGAAAAAGCAGGTTTTTGGAAATGCCCATACCACAACAGCAGGGCCTGTATCGAAGTTGCTAACCGCATTAGCCATTTATTACAATAACTAATTTTAATACTGCCTACATGCAAAAAAAGTACCTGTTTATTGTGTTGTATATTTTGCTAGTTGTGCAAAATGCTTTTTCACAACAGCAAGGATACCAGCATTTTTTGCCTACACACAAAGCCATTCATTATATGGGACGGATTGATTTTTCCAATCCATTGCGCCCGGCTTTTTGGCAACCAGGTGTTACCATTGATTGTGTTTTTAAAGGAGATTCTTGTGGTATTATTTTAGAAGATGAAATTAAGTGGGGGTCTAATCATAATTATATTGAAGTGGTTTTGGATAATACGCCAGTTCGTTTAAAACTAACCAAAGCGCTAGATACTATTTGGGCGGTAGGAGTTTCAAAAAAAGGTTGGCATACTCTACAGGTTTGTAAAAACACAGAAGCAAATATTGGTCGCTTAGTTTTTGTAGGACTGCTTAGTAAAAATTTGAGAGAGGCGGCACCTACTTTTGTTACTTCTATAGAATGTATTGGTAATTCAATTACTTGCGGGACAGGTAGTGACCAGTCTGTGTTGCCATGTGGTAAAGGGAGTTGGTATGATCAGCACAACGCATATATGAGTTATGGCATGCTACTAGGACGAAAATTAAATGCCCAAGTACATTTGTCTTCTGTTTCTGGTATTGGCCTCATGCATAGTTGTTGCAATTTACCTGTAACCATGCCAACTGTTTTTGATAAAGTAAATATGAGTGAAAATAAAATTTCATGGAATTTTGAAAGCTATCAGCCTTCAATCGTAACTATTTGTTTGGGTCAAAATGATGGTGTTCAAGACTCGGCTCTTTTTGTAAGTAATTATCTGCGTTTTTTAAAAGATTTGCGTTCTAAATACCCGGCAGCTAATTTTATTTGTCTTTCTAGTCCTATGGCAGACGCTTCACTCAAGGCTTTTATGGTAAAAACCATAGAATCGGTTGTTAAGGTTTCTAAAGCGGATGGCGACAATAAAGTATCATCTTATTTTTTTAAAAAACAGTATCATGCAGGTTGTGACGGACATCCATCTTTGGAAGAGCATGAAGAAATTGCAGTGGAGTTAGCCCACTATTTAAAACAAACGGGTATTTTAAGTAAATAAGTATCTAATATTCACTCATAAAATTTAATATTTCATTTTTAATTAAATCAGTACTTTCGCCAAACGATTAAAAATGAATGTTGTTAAATACCTGCTTGTTTTTTGTGCAGTTTCTTTCTCAATAGGGCTCTCCGCACAAAATTTTAGTGCATTAGATTCCATCATCAACTTACAAATAAATAAACACAACTCGCCAGGTGCTGTAGGTTTGGTTATTAAAGAGGGTAAGGTTTTATATGACAAGGCATTTGGCTATTCCAATTTAGAGCAAAAAATTCCCATGACCAACCGGTCTATTTTTAGAATTGCCTCTCAAACTAAGGCGGTTGTATCAGTTGCCTTTTTACAACTCGTAGAAAAAGGAGCTATTGGATTAGACGATCCCATCGAAAAATATTTTCCAGCCTTTTCAAGTCAAAAAGTAATAAGCGCCAAAGGTGATAGCTTCCAATTAGTTGATAGGGCAAGATCAGCAACAATTAGGGATTTGCTTACACATCAGTCGGGTATTAGTTCTGGAGATGAATATCCCAAATATGCTTACCTGTATAAAAAATACAATTTAGATAAGCCGTTAAATGGTTCATATGTTACTTTGGCGGAAGAGGTCGCACAAATTGCTCAAATGCCACTTATGCACCAGCCCGGTGAGCGTTTTAGTTATGGGTTAAGTACCAATGTTATTGGTGCACTCATCGAAAAAATTTCGGGACTTAGACTTGATGCGTACCTATTCAAAAATATTTTTGAGCCACTTGGTATGAAGGATACTTATTTTTATTTGCCAAAAAATAAACAAGATAGGCTCGTAAAGTTATACGCTAAAAATACCGATACCTCTCTAGCATTGGTTCCGCCAGCATTGTTTAATGCAGATTATCCACTACAAAAAAATAGCAAATATTTTTCGGCCATTGGTGGACTCGTTTCTACCACCCACGATTACGCTAAGTTTTTAAGTTGTTTGTTAGAGGGAGGTAGGTTAGGCAATGGCTCGCAGCTTTTATCTAAAAGCATGATTGATTCATTAACCACCAATCAATTGGGGGCTAAAACCTTTATTTTTGGAGGGTTTCCTTCATTAAATAATTTTGGATTAGGGGTTGGATTAACAAGTACTAAAGGACAGGTAGTTAACAATGCATCGGAAGGCAGTTACTTTTGGGGTGGGGCATTTAATACCGCTTATATGGTAGACCCCAAAAGAAAATTAATTACGTTATTTTTCTTTCAGCGTACACCATTTGCTTTATCCTCTGTTTTGTCAAGTTTAGAAAAAGCAACAATTAAAATTATCGACCAAAGCAAATAGATGATACAAAGAGACTTTCATAACCCAGCAGCTATTCGTTCTTTTATTGAGCAAGCGCTCAACGAAGATATTGGTGATGGAGATATTACAACAAAGTCAAGTTTTAATAACGAGGTGAGTGGTGTAGCTCATTGCTTTGTAAAAGAAAAATGCACCATCGCTGGTGTTGCATTAGCTGTTCAAATTTGCAACTATCTAGATCCGCAATTGGAGGTAAATTTTAGTTGTAAAGATGGTGATATGATTGAGGATGTGCCCGTTTGTATAGGCGTTATTAGTGGTAAGCTTTCAAGTATACTACAAATCGAAAGACTACTTTTAAACACCATGCAACGAATGAGTGGTATTGCTACTTTAACCAAGCAGTTTGTAACATTAGCTGAAGCGGTTGGTGTAGATATATATGACACCCGTAAAACAACACCAAATTTTAGATTGCCCGAAAAGTGGGCTGTCGTAATAGGTGGTGGTGTGAATCATCGATTTGGCCTCGACGATCAAATTTTAATTAAAGACAATCATATTAAGGCAGCAGGAGATATACAAAGCGCTTTAGACAATTGTTTATCCTACTGTAATCAACAAAATTTACAAATTCCTGTTATTGTAGAAGTAAAGGATGAACAGGAATTTTTAATTGCGCTTAAGCATAAAATAGTGAACCGAATTTTGATTGACAATCATAAGCCTGAAGTGCTAGAAAAGTATGTTCATTACCGAAATAGCATAGCGCCAACTAAAAAGTTAGAAATTTCTGGTGGCATTAATCTTGATACTATTAAGCCTTATTTAATACAGGGTATAAATTGTATTTCTGTTGGTGCTTTAACACATCATGCCATATCCGTTGATATCTCATTAAAAATTGTATAAATGTTATTTGAGCAAGAAGTAAATAGAGTGGGTTATTTGAGCAGATCGGTTCCTGATCGCGAACATTTAGTAGAAGCTATTTTGGCCCTTAAAAAAGAAAAAAATGCCATTATTCTAGCGCATTATTATGTATCGGAAGATATTCAAAAAATAGCCGATCATATTGGAGATAGTTATGCTTTGGCTAAAATCTCAAAAGAATTAAATACAAAAATGATTGTTTTTTGTGGCGTTCATTTTATGGCCGAAACTGCAAAAATCTTAAACCCTACTGCCAAAGTTCTAATTCCTGATTTACACGCTGGTTGCTCTTTAGCAGATGCAACCCCGCTTGATGCATTTGTTGCATTTAAAAAACAACATCCAGATGCAGTTGTAGTAAGTTATATCAATTGTTCTGCAGAAATTAAAGCTGAGAGTGACTATATATGTACTTCATCTAATGCAGTTGATATTGTCAATGCGATTCCAAAAGACAAAAAAATAATATTTGCACCGGATAAAAATTTGGGCATGTATGTTCAAAAAGTTACAGGCCGAGAACTGTTGCTTTGGGATGGGGCCTGTATTGTACACGTTAATATTTCTCAAGACAAGTTAACGCAGTTACAAATAGATCATCCAAATGCGCTTTTAATAGCGCATCCTGAGTGTTTGCCTGGTATTTTAGACAAGGCTACTTTTATTGGTTCTACCAAGGCGCTCATCGAATACGT
>JBEGUD010000071.1:0-9767 GCA_041179065.1 Bacteroidota bacterium
GTATGCTTAGATGTAGTATTTGAAAGCATGCGCCGTTTAAAAGCTGCTGGTGATGCATGGGTTAAAGACTGTTGGGTTTGGCTGTACAAAGGCGCATGGCAAGAGTGGGATATAGCAGATATTGAAATGGCCATTCCTATGAGTCCAGACCAGGTGATAAAAAAACGCTTTGGTATTTTCATACATCAATCACAAAAAGACAGTGTTCCATTCCAGGGTAGCGATATGCGTGAATTTTGGCAAAGAGCTGAAACCAGAAATGCCAATACCGCACAATTGTATGCCGCTTTAGGTCAAACTAAATATGCAGCGATTGAAGCATTTGTGAGATGGCATTATTAAAAGAACCTATATCATGGTCGGAAGCATGGCAGTTACAAAGTTTTAGAAATAAAACCTTTGTGGCACTTGCGCTGGTAGCCATCATTTTACTCCTGCTCCCTTCTTTTTTTGCTTTTATAGAAAAAAGAGAAGGTATGGTGCTTCAAGATTTTGTGCTTGACCGTTTACCGGCCATGGATGTTTCCATCCCTACTTTTGTAATTATTTGGAGCGTGGTTCTCTTGGTATTTTATCGAATGTTTCAAAATCCAGGCCTCTTTCTAGTTGTTGCATATGGTTTTATTTTAATGTGTATACTACGGGTAATAACCATTAGTTTGCTTCCTTTAAACCCTCCGCCGGGATTAATTACGCTAAAAGACCCTATCGCCAATATTGCCTATGGAGGAAATGGCCTATTTATTACCAAAGACCTGTTTTATTCGGGACATACCGGCAACATGTTCTTGTTTTTCCTTTGTTTAGAGGCTAAATGGGACAAAATCATTGCTTTAACCGCCTCTTTCTTGGTGGGCATACTGGTGCTGGTTCAACACATTCATTACAGTTTAGACGTATTTGCCGCCTTTATTTTTACTTATTTTATCTATTTAGGGGCCAAAAAACTCGCTTTTTTTTAATGTATTGATTAACTTTGTATGTTCAAAGTCTATTGATTGGTAACAATTTATTAATCATTCCTTAATACTAAAGTGATTCTTATTACATGAGTAAAGTAAGCATGAAAATATGGGACAGCAGTTTTGAACTGGGAGATGCTGTTACAGATGAGCAATTGGCCTTTTTTAAGGAACACGGTGTAATTGTTTTTAGAAACTTTTTACAAAAAGAACAGGTAGCAACTTATATAGCAGAACAACAAAGATTAGAAACCCAGTGGCTCGCAGAAAAAAAAGAGAAAGTAAATGGTATCCCTCTAAAATTTGGTAAAGACGATAAAGGCAACACCACCATTCAACGACTATGTTTTAGCTCATTACATAGCGAGCCTTTACAACAATTATTAGCTGACCCTCGCTTACAAGCATTAACTGCATTTTTACACCCGTATGAAGGTCGAATTGCAGAAAATGAAAAAGATGGATTGGTTATTAATAACTACATCAATACCCCAAACAGCTCTTTTACCCAAATGGGTTGGCACACCGATAGTCCTCGTGATTTATTTATGGGTCAAAAAATTATGCCAATGCTTAACGTTGGTATTCATTTAGACACCTGTCCTTTTGACAATGGTGGACTAAGGGTAATACCTGGAACACATACACAAGGCATGTTTAAACTACTATTTGGTAAAAAATATTTTCTAGACAATAACGATGATGCCCGTGAAGTTGGATTTAATATCAACGCCGGCGATTTATCGGTTCATGATGGACGTTTGTGGCACCGCGTAAAGCAATCACCTAATTTTGGTGAAGCCAGTAGACGCCGTGTCATGTATGTTCCTATCGTTACCGGAAAATACATGCCAAAAAGCGAAAACAGTAAAACGCCTTTCTACCACAGGTTTACAGCTAAGGTTCACCACTAATAATTCTACATTTAATATTTTCATACCATGATGCCATTTGCATTAATTACGGGCGGGAGCAAAGGCATTGGTAAATGTATTGCCACCGAACTTGCTGCAAGAAAGTACCCAGTGCTTTTAGTGGCAAGAGATGAAAAATCGTTACAAGAACACGCTACTACCCTTTCAAACACCTATGGTATTGCAGCGCATTACCTCGCTTTAGATTTAGGTAAAGCAGGCGCTACTCAAATACTCATAGATTGGATTACAAGTAACAATTATAACATAGGTGTACTTGTAAACAACGCTGGCTATGGATTAAGTGGCCCTTTTACAAAATATAACGCCAACGATCACCTAGAAATGATGTGCGTAAATATGGAAGTGCCTGTTGCATTAACGGCAGCACTTTTACCGACGCTCACTAAAAATGCACCTTCTTATATTTTAAACATTGCTAGCTCAGCAGCTTACCAAGCTGTACCCGGATTATCGGCGTATGCAGCTTCTAAAGCCTTTATTTTAAACTTTAGCAGAGGTCTCAGACATGAACTCAAAAACACGGGTGTATACGTTACAGCCGTTAGTCCGGGCTCAACCGATACGAACTTTGCCAATAGAGCCGATGTAGGCCAAAAAGCGCTTAAAACGGCCGAGAAAGTGAATATGACACCTGAAGCAGTGGCTAAAATTGCTGTAAATGCATTATTTAACAAGAAACCTGAAGTAATTACCGGCTTTATTAACAAACTGGGGGCCTTTTTAGTATGGTTATTGCCTAAAAAACTAGCAGAATCGACCGCTGCAAGCCTTTATGGATTATAATTTTAAATAAAAAAAGCATTCCTTTTTTGCCGTTAATCTTTTAGAGATTATATTTGCAACCCCTTAGGGTAATGGCTGCGTAGCTCAACTGAATAGAGTACCTCACTACGGATGAGGGGGTTTTAGGTTTGAATCCTAACGCGGTCACAAAGCCTCACAGAAATGTGAGGCTTTTTTATTTTTAAGCAAGGCCGAACTTGTTCGGGCGAGTGAAGAAAATAAAAAGGCCAGTTCGCGAAGCGAACAGAGGCTTTGCGTAAGCCCACTACGACAGGAACGAGCGAACGAAGTGAGCGAGAATCCTTTCGCGAAGCGAACGAAGGCTTTACGTAAGCCCACTACGACAGGAACGAGCGAACGAAGTGAGCGAGAATCCTATTCATCAATTTTCATTACATTCGCGCAAATTCACCCTCAACAAGCAAACATGAAAAACGAGAAAGACCTTATTGCAAGAAGTGGCAACACTTGTGAACTTTGTAAATCAACCAACAACTTAAGTGTTTACGAAGTACCTACTAATAACGAGGAAGGTATTCTCATTTGCGCAAAATGTACCGCTCAACTCAATAAAAAAGAAGAACTTGATAGTGCGCACTGGGCTTGTTTAAACGAAGCCATGTGGAGTGAAATTCCGGCAGTACAAGTTGTAAGCTGGCGTTTACTCAATAGATTAAAAGACCAAAGCTGGGCCGCAGATGCATTAGACATGATGTATTTTGATGACGATACGATGGCTTGGGCTAAATCTACGGGTGATCATGAAAATGATGGCAGTGTAGATTTGCACAAAGACAGCAATGGTATGGTATTACAAGACGGCGATACGGTGGTGCTTACTAAATCATTAGATGTAAAAGGATCTACCCTAAATGCTAAATTAGGTACGGTGGTAAAAAATATTAGACTGGTAGCGGATAACACCGAACAAATTGAAGGAAAAATAGAAGGACAAACGATTGTGATTCTAACTAAATATTTAAGAAAGGGCTAATTAAAAATACAACCAACTACCACTTAGCTTCCCATTACTCAGCGATATAGCAGGGGCAGGCAGTTTAACAAAATTTAAAAAAGTGAGTACCCCCCGCACCCATTTTTTATTTGTTTTAATGCGCTCAAAATCTACATCGATAGACAAATAATATTGGCGACTTCTTTGCAAATCGGGACGAGCATATGTATAACTAGCAGCTTGATTATTAACCGTCCATTTATTTTCATAACCCCCAAAAGTATTGTCTATACCATAACCAGCCGCAATGTTTAACCATTTAGGAACTTTCATTTCTGGCCAAATGCTTTTTACGTTGGCACTTAACCAAATGGTTTGTGCATTGTAATCTTTTAGAAACCTTTCAGGTATAGATTTCCCAAAATAATTATTAGCACGTGCTTGTAACATGGGGTCTGCGTAAGTTGTATAATGTGCACTATATTTTAAACGAAATTTTTGTTCCTTCCATTTGAGCTGTTGTGCACTCCATAATAAAACGCCCGCTGTGTTTGCCGACACATCAAACCAACTCCATCCCCAATTTTTAGAAAACCCATCCATGGTTTCGATAATGGTTAAATAAGATAAACTTGTTAATCCCGATAACACCACTGCTTTTTTTTCTGGGATACCTGTCCAAACCCATCCTTTATGACTTATACGTGCAAGGTTATAGCTAGAATAAAAATGTCCCACTTTATCCATTTGAAGCCATTCTTTTCCGTCGTTGTAAAATTGAAAGCGACTTCTTGGATAATTGGCATACCATGCTTTGTTGAGCGATATAAATGATGCGCCATAAGTGCCTCCAAAAATAGATGCTACCAACTTCACTCTTTTTGCCTTTGTTACCGAATCGATTGCTATTTGCTCCTGCGCTGTAGCAACAGAAAACAATAGGAAAGAAACCAGAATTAGCAATAAATGACGCATACTATATTTTAAAAGCCTAAATTTAGTGCGAAATTAATTACCCGCATGAAAATTGAGCTTTGGTCTGTTGGCAAACCCCATGAATTATATGCTAAAACGGGCATAGAAGACTTTTCAAAGCGCATCAATAATTACTATCCAGCTAGCTGGCATATTATTAGCCCACCTAAAAATGCGGGTAGCTTATCAGAAGCTGCCTTAAAAAAAGCAGAAGCCACAACGATACTTCAACAATTAGACGCTTCCGATTATTTGGTTTTACTTGACGAAAGAGGACAAGCTTTTACGTCGCCAAAGCTTGCCAGTTTTATACAACAAAGAGCCAACGAGAGCACCCGTAAAATCGTTTTTTTAATTGGCGGTGCTTTTGGGGTTGATGAAACTGTTTTTACGAGGGCTAACTTTTGCTGGAGTTTGTCGCCACTTGTATTTCCGCACATGTTGGTAAGGCTTATTTTAGCAGAACAAGTGTACCGTGCTTGCACCATTTTAAGAAACGAAAAATACCACCATAATTAATTTATGTATACCATAACACTCACTCTTTTAGTTATTACGGTTGCACTATCATTATTTGGCTTTGCCAATAAAAAAGTGATCAATGATTTTATTTTTTATCCGCCAGCAATCAATAAAGACAATGAGTGGTGGCGCTTTATAACCAATGGTTTTATACACGCCGACCTTGGACATTTGGCATTTAACATGTTTTCGTTTTACATGTTTGGTGATTTTGTAGAAAAATATTTTATTGTACTCTTTAATGAAAAAGGCAAGGCACTTTATTTAGCCATGTACCTAACAGCGCTTATCGTTTGCCTCATTCCTACTTACATCATGCAGCGTAACAATAAGCATTACAGAAGTCTTGGCGCCTCCGGCGCCGTATCGGCAGTAGTATTTGCTGGGGTGTTTTTAGACCCTACTATTAAAATTGGACTCTTTATTATTCCACCAATCATACCCGGTTTTATATTTGGCCCCCTTTATTTACTCATGACCATTTATATGTCTAAAAGAGGTGGCGATAATATCAACCACTCGGCACACTTTTGGGGTTCTGTTTGGGGTGTTGGCTTTTTAATACTTGCCTGTAAAATATTTCCTGGCTTTGACCCTATTCAAAATTTTGTAAGCCAGGTAAGCGCTTATTTGCACTTATAAAACGGAAGGTAAAAAGCTAAGTTTTACTGCAGTACTTGTAGCTGGCGTTAATTTAAACCTGTTGTCGATACGGTAACCTATCACCCATGCAATTCGGTTACCTGATACAAGTACCCACACTTTTTCTTTAGCCGTTTTAGAAAGCTTGAGGTCAATAAAAAATTTACTGAGCTTCTTTTTCTTTTGCATGCCTAAGGGATAAAAATAATCACCAGTTGCAGCGGGTCTTATGATTAGAGGAAACTGCAATGCAGCAGCATCCAACATACAGGTATTGCTATCAGAAGCTTCTGGCACCAGAGCGGCAGAAGATTGCAACCCTAATACCCCACCTGGATATTGAACAGATGTATCATTTTGATCCACCACTACCACACTTGTGTTGGTTGCTGTCTCAAGCGGCGCCAAAATCATCCAGTTTCTATTTTTAATTAAGCGGTGTGTATTAGAAAGTAAAGCCGCGCCATTGTGTGCGCTTAACATTTTGATGGCTTCTGGCACTTGAGCTGCCGTAAACCCATACGGATACAACATTTCAAAAGTAATGGTATCTAATGGCTTTGCTTTTTGCCACATGAGTACTGGAATGTGAATTTCATGGCCATTAATAAATTGAAGCTTGCTTACAATTTTATGCATGGCTGCTCTATACACTTCCGATACTTCGCGCAAATGCTTTATGGTATGTAAAATATTTTGTTCCGACTGCGGATATACTTCCTGCACAGCTGGTAACACCTCATGTCTAAAAAAATTACGGGCATATTTATCACTAGCATTTGAACTATCTTCTACAAATGCTATGCCGGCCTCAGTTGCGTAATTGATTATTTCTTGCTTGTGAAAAACAAGTAATGGGCGCAGCAAACGCTCTTTTACTTTATAGGGCTCAATGCCCGTTAAACCAGCAATACCAGTGCCTCTACAAAAATGCATGAACACCGTTTCAATATTATCATTGGCATGATGTGCTGTTATTACAATGGTATTAAAAGTAGCAAACCAAGTATAACGCAAATCTCTGGCCGCTTCCTGAATAGATATTTTATGCGCAGTAGCATACCCCTCTGTATCAAAATGCTTGCATGAAAAAGGCACATCTAATGCATCTGCTAGGTTCTTTACAAAGGCCTCATCCCTATCACTCTCCGATCCTCTTAATTTAAAATTACAATGCGCAATTTCAAAATTAATACCAGCTCCTTTTAATAAATGAGCAAGTACAACGCTATCAGCGCCACCACTTACAGCAAGCACAAAATGCCCACCCACACTAAATTGAGGAAAAGTTTGAGCCCAGTGTTTATTAAACCTTGCTTGAAAGTGCATATGCTATGCTCCTTTTTTTACTTCTTTAGCCCAAGTATCTTTTAAACCTACGGTTCTATTAAATACAAGTTTTGTTGGTGTACTGTCTTTGTCTGCACAAAAATATCCTTTGCGTAAAAATTGAAACCCTACGCCCATACTATCTTGCAACAAAGCAGGTTCAGCGTATGCATGCGGCACTACTGTTAAAGATTCTGTATTGATATAATCTTTAAAATCACCTTCGGCACCCGCAACATCTTCGATATTAAATAAACGGTCGTACAAACGAACTTCGGCAGGGATAGCATGTGCTGCACTTACCCAGTGAAGCGTTCCCTTAACGTGAATACCAGATGTATCTGATCCACTCTTGCTTTCAGGAATATACGAGCAGTGAAGTTCTGTTACATTACCGTTCGCGTCTTTTACAAAATCATCACACTTAATAATATATGCACTTTTTAAACGAACCATTTGACCAGGAGCAAGTCTAAAGTATTTTTTAGAAGGCTCTTCCATAAAGTCGTCACGCTCAACAAAAATTTCTTTGCTAAACGGCACTTCACGCACACCGCCATTAGGATCTTCAGGATTATTTTCTGAAGTTAGGATTTCACCCTCACCGGTATAGTTGGTAATAATCACTTTTAATGGATCAAAAACTACCATGCGTCGCACGGCTGTTTTATTTAAATCTTCACGCACACAAAATTCAAGTAAACTAATATCAATTAAGTTATCGCGTTTTGCAATTCCAATACGGTCGCAAAATTCTCTGATAGCCGCTGCCGGATAACCTCTACGGCGCATACCAGAAATGGTAGACATACGTGGATCATCCCAACCCGTTACATGATTTTCTTGTACCAGTTGTAATAATTTACGTTTACTCATAACCGTATAGGTCATGTTTAAACGCGCAAACTCGTATTGCTTAGATGGAAAAATCGACAACTTTTCTATAAACCAGTTATACAATTCTCTATGCGGAATAAATTCGAGCGTACACACCGAGTGCGTAATATTTTCAATCGCATCACTTTGTCCATGCGCAAAATCGTACATTGGATAAATACACCATTTGTTACCGGTGCGGTGGTGATGTGCATGTTTAATTCGGTAAATGATTGGATCACGCATATGCATGTTACTACTAGCTAAATCAATTTTAGCACGTAATACTTTTTCACCATCGGCGTATTTACCAAGGCGCATATCTTCAAAAAGTTCCAAATTTTCTGCTACGGTTCTGCTCCTATAAGCATTTGCAGTTCCCGCCTGTGTTGGCGTTCCTTTTTGTGCTGCAATTTCATCGGAACTGCTATCGTCTACATAGGCAAGGCCCATTTCAATTAAACGAACTGCAAAACCATGTATTTGATCAAAATAATTAGAAGCATATAATTCTTCGGCCCAATTAAAGCCAAGCCATTTTACATCGTTTTTAATACTCTCTACATATTCGGTTTCTTCAGTCACCGGATTGGTATCATCAAAACGTAAATTGGTAGAGCCGCCATACTTTTTAGCCAAGCCAAAATTCAAACAAATGCTTTTAGCATGGCCAATATGTAAATAGCCATTTGGCTCGGGAGGAAAACGCGTAACAATAGACTGGTATTTGCCAGCTGCTAAATCTGCCTCTACAATTTCTTCAATAAAATTTAAGCTCTGTTCTTCAGACATGTATCAATTTTTACCCTGCAAAGTTACGCTAAAATAGGTGCTATAAGGCGTATGACGCTATAATTTGAGTAGCCGTAACCATATCGGGGTGCATGAGCCTATCTGCGGCCACAAAAGACACCTGTTCGCGTAATGTAGCTACTAGTTTTTCGATGGATTCAGAGCTTTTGGCAGGCCTTCTAAATTCAAGTGCTTGCGCCGCGCTTAATAATTCAATGGCGAGTACTTTTTCTACATTATCAATCACACGAAGACATTTTGTTGCCGCGTTGGCGCCCATACTTACATGGTCTTCTTGATTATTTGATGACGAAATACTATCCACCGAAGCCGGGGTACAAAGTTGTTTATTTTCACTAACAATACCAGCTGCCGTATACTGCGGAATCATAAATCCAGAATGCAGCCCGGGATCTTTTACTAAAAATAATGGAAGGTCGCGCTGACCACTTAATAACTGATAGGTTCTACGCTCCGAAATATTTGCTAACTCACTCATGGCAATGGCTAAATAATCGAGTGCAATAGCAAGTGGTTGTCCATGAAAATTTCCACCACTTACAATTAAATCTTCGTCGGGGAAAATATTAGGATTATCCGTTACCGAATTTATTTCACGCATAAAAACATCAAGCACATGATTAAATGCGCCAATAGTGGCACCATGCACTTGAGGTATACATCTAAAAGAATATGGATCCTGAATTTGTTTACCGGCAGAAGCTGCAATGCTGCTACCTGCTAAGTATTCACGCATTTTTTTTGCAGTAAGCACCTGCCCTTCATGTGCCCGAATGCTATGTATTTGAGGGCTTAGCGGCTCTGTGGTACAATTAAAAGCATCAAAAGAAAGTGCCGCAACTAGTTGTGCCATTTCAATTAAATGCTCGGCTTTTTGTAAACAGTACATACCATACGCACTCATAAATTGAGTACCATTAATGAGTGCTAATCCTTCTTTGCTTTGTAGTTTAATAGGACTCCAATGGTAGC